>JACDGB010000473.1 GCA_013815485.1 Rubrobacter sp. | reverse complement strand
TGGAACTGAAGGACGTTTCGGAGATCGCCCGTTCCTCGGAGTTCAAGGTATTCCGTGGAGCGGTCGAGGCGGGCGGCTCCGTGCGCGGCATAGCGGTCGGGGAACTTGGCGACCTCTCGCGCCGCGAGATAGACGAGCTTACCTCCGTCGCGGCGACCGGCGGCGCGCGCGGGCTCGCCCACTTCCGCGTCGAGGAAGACGGACTCTCCGGCCCGGTGACGAAGTTTTTCTCGGACGAGGAGCAGGAATCCTTGCGAGAGACTCTGGAGGCGCAGCCGGGGGATTGGATGTTCTTCGTGGCCGACCGGGACCCTGTCGTGTTCGGGAGCCTCAATCTGCTGCGGTTGCATTTGCGGGACCGGCTCGGGCTCGTTGACCCTGAAACTTTGGCGTTCTGCTGGATCACGGACTTCCCCCTCTTCGAGTGGAACGAGGAGGAGGAGCGCGTGGACCCGATGCACCACATGTTCACGATGCCCCGCGAGGAGGACCTCCCGCTACTCGACACCGACCCGCTAAAGATCATCGGCCAACTCTACGACCTGGTGGCGAACGGCAGCGAACTATTGTCCGGGAGCATCCGGATACACCGTCCTGACCTCCAACAGAAGGTCTTCGCCGTCATGGGCATGGACGAGGAGGAGGCGAACCGGCGCTTCGGCGCAATTCTCACGGCCTTCCGCTACGGCGCGCCGCCGCACGGAGGAATTGGAGCCGGCATAGATCGTCTCATTGCAATCCTCAGGGACGAGCCGAACATCAGGGAAGTGATGGCGTTCCCCAAGACCCAGGCCGCTCGCGACGAGATGATGGACGCTCCCGGACCCGTCGCCGAGGCGCAGCTCGCCGAGCTTGGCATCAGCGTGCGCCCGCGCAAGAAAAGCCCTGGCGAAGGCTGAACGCCGGGATTAAAAAGCCCGCCGATAGGGAAGCCTCTATGAGATGTTTCGCATCCCGGAAGGCAAAAGCTTGAAAGCAAGAAGAACCGGTGACGCATCGAACGGCTCCGGGATCTTCCTGACCTTCGACGACGGCCCCGACCCCATCTGGACGCCGCGGGTCCTGGAAGCGTTGCGGCTCGCGGACGCGACGGCCACCTTCTTCGTGATAGCTCCGCTCGCCGTGAGGTTTCCGCGTCTGATCTCGGAGTTGCGAAGCGCGGGACACGCCATCGGCCTGCACTGCGCGCGCCACGTCCGCCACACGGATATGACCCGCCAAGAGGTCGAGGCTGATGTTGGATCCAGCCTCCGAAACCTGGAGAGACTCGGCATAACGCCCCGGCTCTGGCGTCCGCCGTGGGGCATCCTCGCGCCCTGGACAGCAGCCGTCGCGGAAGATTTCGGGCTCACACTCGTCCCGTGGACGGCGGATACTCACGACTGGCGCGGCGACAACGCGCAAACGATGCTCGAAGTCATCTCGCCCACGCTCGGCCCGGACGCCATTGTCCTCATGCACGATGGGCTCGGCCCCGGAGCCCGGCGCGTCGGCTGCGAGGAGACGGTTCGCCTCGCCGGTCCCCTCGTCGAGCGGGCGCGGTCACTCGGCTGCGAGCCCGCCGCAATGAACGCGGACACCGTAACCGCGCTCCCGGCCCCGAAGGCGGCCTCTTGACCGGTGCCCCCGCGGGGAACCAGGTGGCGCTGGCTTCGAGCCTGCGCTCCGCGCTCGAAGTCATTCGCGCCGGTGCCGCCACCCGCGACGCAAACCCTGGCTTTCCGACAGCTCCGTTCCGGTCGCTTGCCGAAGTCAGAACACTCGCCTTTCCCGTCCCGGACCCCGAATCAAAGAGCGGCCGGCGGGCATCTTTTTCGGATGAGTGGCGGGTTCTGCGAGCCGTCGCCGCGGCGGATGGCTCGGTGGGGCGCATCCTGGACGGCCATCTGAATGGCGTCGAGCGTCTGGCGGCCCTTGCGCCGGAGCCGGTTCGCTCAGAAGACCTCGAAGCGGTCGCGTCCGGCGAACTCCTGCTCGGCGTCTGGGGAGCCGACCCGATCCCCGGCGAAGGAGAACCGGCGCGCCTGATACACACTGCGGACGGCCCGGTCATCGAGGGCGTGAAGACCTTCTGTAGCGGCTCGACGGGCCTCGACCGAGCATTGGTCGCGGTGCGAGGGCCAGACGGTTCGGGACCGCCGCTTCTGGCATACGTGGACCTCGGCGGGAGCGTTGAGAGAGACGAGAGTTGGTTCCGGGGGGCGGGGATGCGCTCATCCGAGAGCCATCGCATCATCTTTCACGGGACGCCGGTCCTTGCGATGCTCGGTGCGCCGGGAGAGTTGATCCGGGAGCCGTAT
>JACDGB010000472.1 GCA_013815485.1 Rubrobacter sp. | reverse complement strand
CATGGGCGTCGCGTTGCTCCAACTTGCGCGGACCCACGCCCACGCTACTTCCGACGATCCGGCTTCAACGTTAATCTAGCTTCGCTCTCCCCTCATTAGACGGCGGCGGGCGGTCTCGCGGCCTCCTATGGCTGGTACACGCTCCGTCGCCTTCGCCAGCCCGAACTCGGGCATGTTCGCGTAGATCGCCTCGTAGGCCCCCGGCTCCACGAGGTAGGTCTCGTGCCAGATGCCAACGGCCCCGCTGCTCCTGGCCTCACTGTTGAACCTCTGCCACGCGGGCATGTGCGGGTCGTTCGGGTCGCGGGCGAACCTCTCCAGGTCCTCGAACGAGCGCCAGTACTGGAGGACCGCAGGTCCCCAGAGGTAGAAGAAGAACTCGCCGCCCAGGAATCCCTTCTCCGGGTGTTTGTACAGCTCCTTTAGCATCGGCCCCATGGCGCGGGCCGTCGGGAGCCACTTCCTGATTGCCAGGGGGCGGTTTATGCGCATCCCGATCATGAAGACGACGAAGGGTTCGTCCATCTTTGCGGTGAACCTGCCCTGCATCACGTGGGCCATACCTGAATCCTCCTACTCGTTGTTGCGCTGACCGCCTGCGGGTACCGATCTATTTGTGATACGGAAGCCACATCCCGATAATGAACACGACGAACGGTTCGTCCATCTTGGCCGTGAAGCGGCCTGGGGTTACCTGCGCCATATCATCTCCTCTCGAACTGGAGCCGCGCATCAAGCGCCGGTGTTCTGCTCTCGCATGCGCCGTCTGGCATCCGTCCAGCCTGGGGGGACGGATGCGCCGTCCGTCTTCCACTGCGTGAATTTCGTCTGGCCCATGTGTGGGACCAGGTCCGTCATTATCCGCCCGTGAGGGTTTCTGGCGACGAACCGCATCAGGGCTTCCTCATCGTCCCACACGGATAGGGTCCAGAACTCCCGGCTTTGCAGCTTGGCGTCGAGGGAGTATCCGATCAGCCCCTCGGAATCGGCTAGCTGGCGACGGAGCTGGAAGGTATACCTCAAGAATTTCGGCACCGCGCGAAACGTGTTGAGCGGCAAGTACGACAACAGCGCGAGATACTCCTTATCGCTCTCGGGAACGGCGAAAGATTGCCAGGGTATCGCGGCCACGGCGACAATACCTCCTATTCTGGTTTGCGGATCGTGTGGCAAGGGCGGAGTCTTCGTGAATCAGAAGCCACATTCCGATAATGTGAACACCGCGAACGACTCGTCCATCTTGGCGGTGAAGCGTCTGAGTGTGATCTGCGCCATCTCATCTCCTCTCTATCCCTGTACGCGGTCATCCGTCCTCCTTTACCAGGGCTCCCGCTACCAGAAACCCGAGTCCGGCCGTGGTCAGGGCCACGCGCAGGGTGTGCAGCCGATCCCACCGCTCGCGCAGCCGCTCGAACTCCTCGATGCCGGTCTCCGGGTCTATCTCCAGGGTGCGGTTGTTGATGGGGACGTTGCCGAGGCGCGTGCTCGCGAGCATCGCGGCGAAGCAGAGCGCGCCGATGAGCGTGGGGCGGAAGCCTGGTTTCCCCGCGGAGAGCGCGAGGTTGGGCAGGCAAGAGAGGACGGCCGCCGCCATCCAGAACGGCATGATCGCGCCGAACCGCCGTGTCATCTCCTGCTCGGCCCGGACGCGCTCCGGAGGGCTCAACCTCTCCAGCGCCGGATGCACCGCCGCCCACGTCCCGAGCTCGTTCCCGGCCAATAGCCCCGCCGCCATCAGGTTCACGAAACGTGTGATCCCACGCATCATGCCTCCTCTCCGTCGCTGATTTCTTCCGCCGGCTCCACCGGCCTCACCTCCAGGGTGAGATTTCCGATCTCCTCTTCCCTGAAGAGGAGGCGGGCCATGGGAATTTTTCGCCCGTACTTCTCCCGGAATGCCCGCTTCGCAGGCTCCGGCGCCTCGTCCGCCAGAATACGACCCACGCCCTCTATGCTCTCGCCGCGGGGCGCGCCCCAGGCCGTACACGGCGCCAGCGTCACCTTCGGGTCGTTGCGGATGCGCTTCATCTTGCCGGAGTCGGGAGGGGTGGTTGCGTACAATCTGCCGTCCGAGATCCCGAACCACAAAGGTGTCGAGACCGCTTCACCGGAACGGCGGAAGCTCGTCAGCCTCACATATTCGTGGCCCTCCAGGCCATCGAAGGGATGCGGGACCCGGCGGCTTCCGACCACAAGATCCCCGACGCGCAGCCGGTCCACCTCCAAATCTCCGATGGAGAGGCACCCAATCCTACCGCGCTTCACGGCGAGGCGCCGGATCGCCAGCGCCCCGATGGCGAC
>JACDGB010000471.1 GCA_013815485.1 Rubrobacter sp. | reverse complement strand
CGGTTAAGCAAAGGTTCGTAGCAGGTAAAACGAGAGGACAAACTCATCGGCACCCGCAGAGGCGCCTCTGCGGGTGCCGATTTTCCGGGCACGACGATCGACCACCACAGCCTTCGCCAGTGAAGGATCTCCGGTCAACGTCATAGCTTCTCCGATCCCCTTGGTCGAGTTCGACTAACTGCCTCATAGGAGGGCTATTTGTCTCTTGCCAATTTGCAGGTAAAATGTGGAGCTGCCGGACCAGGATTCGAACCTGGACTAAGTGATTCAGAGTCACTCGTGCTGCCGTTACACCATCCGGCACTGCTGTTGCGGCGCGGGATATTGTAGCGCGTGTCCGGCTCTGCGTCGAGGTTTCTAGCCGACGGTCTCGGGGATGCCGCCGGTCTCCATCGAGCGTAGGATGTCTATGCGCTCGTTTATGGGCGGATGGGTGGAGAAGATGCCTTTGGCGCGCTTCTCGAAGCTCTTTACCGGGTTGACGATGTAGAGATGGGCGGTGGCGCGATTGGCGGCTTCGAGGACTTCGCGGTCGCCGGAGATCTTGGCTAGCGCGTCTGCGAGGCCCTTGGGGTTGCGCGTGAGCCGGACGGCGCTGGCATCAGCCAGATACTCACGCTGACGGCTGATGGAGAGTTGCAACAACCGTGCGAAGAGCGGCGCGAGGACGGCGAGCAGGATGGCGACGACCATCATGATGAGCTGGACCATGCCCCCGCCCTCGCTGCGGCCTCCGCGTCCCCCACCGAACCACAAGCCGCGCAGGAAGAAGTCCGAGATGAGGACCGTCGTGCCGACGAGGACGCCGACGAGCATGGCGTAGCGGATATCGAAGTTGCCGACGTGGGACATCTCGTGCGCCATGACGCCCTGCAATTCGTCGCGGTCGAGCTTCCGAAGAAGGCCGGTGGTCGCGGCGACGGTGGCGTGTTCGGGGTCGCGGCCCGTTGCGAAGGCATTGGGGGCGGAATCCTCGATCACATACACCTTCGGCATCGTTAGCCCGGAGGCTATTGCCATTTCCTCGACGACGTTGAAGAGGACGGGAGCCTCCTCGTGCGTGACCTGTTTGGCGCGGGAAGCGGCGAGGACCATGCGGTCGCCGCCGTAGTAGGTGACGAGGCCGGAGATGGTGCCGACGACGAACGCCAGGCCGAGGCCAAAGAGGGCTCCTGTGGGGTCCCCGATCCAGGCGTACCCGATCACATACCCGAACACCGCCACGAAGGCGAGAAAGAGGAGGATCAAAAACACGCTGTTGCGCCGGTTTACGGCGATGCGCTCCCGAAAAGTACCCCGGTCCATCTCAGTCGTAGGAGACGGTGACGGACTCGCGCTCGGGACCGGCGGCCTCGAAGTATTCCCGCTCGGTGAAACCCATCATTCGGGAGAAGATGACCGCCGGGAAGCTCTGAATCTTCGTGTTGTAATCGCCGACGGAATCGTTGTAATGCTGCCTTGCGAAGGAAATTTTGTTCTCCGTGGAGGATAGTTCCTCCTGGAAATCCAGCATCACGCGGTCGCTCTTGAGGTCGGGGTAGTTCTCGGCCACCGCGAACAGGCTGCCGATGGCCCCCGAGAGTTGCGCCTCGGACTGCGCCTGCGCCCCCGGCGACTGCGGCTGCATCGCCCGCGAACGCGCCTGCGTCACCTGGGTCAGGACTTCCTGCTCCTGCCGGAAATACTTCTTCACGCCTTCGAGGAGGTTGGGGATCAAATCGTATCGGCGCTTGAGCTGCACGTCTATCTGCCGGTAAGCCTCCTCGGTGTCATTGCGCCTCTTCACCAACCCGTTGTAGGTGACTATGGCGAAGATCACGAGTACGACCAGAACGACTATCAAGACGATCAGCAAGATGACACTCATCCCAAAAACCTCCACGACTCGGCAAGCTGTCGAAAATAATTATACGCCCGTGACGCCGGAACGATTCATACGCCTACGGGAGCGCGTCGAGGAACTCCAGCCGGTTGCCGAAAGGGTCCTCCGAGTAGAACCTGCGCCGGGGAGTGAGTTCACCATCCCAGTTCACCGGATATCCGCCGTCCTCCAGGCTCCGCGCCAGCTCATCTAGCGCCGGACTGACGAAAGCCGGATGCGCTTTGCGGTTCGGCTGGAAAGGCTCCTCAACCCCAAGGTGGAGTTGCTGCCCGTCTGGGAGGGCGAACCATGCTCCGCCTCTCATTGACAGGGACGCGGGCTTCGGGACCTCCTCCAGGCCGAGCAAATGTCCGAAGAATTTCCTGGCTTCGTCTTCGCGGCCTTTCGGCATTGTAAGTTGGATGTGATCCAGAGCCGTTAT
>JACDGB010000111.1 GCA_013815485.1 Rubrobacter sp. | reverse complement strand
GCCCTGTAACATGCGAAGAACCTTCGGTGAACCCTCAAAGGGAGAAACATGGCCTCAGACGCCCAGCAGCACAGAAGCGACCGGATACTGAAGTCCCTCACATCCAAAGGCTTGCACGGGTGTCCGGTTTGCTCCCAGGGCCAATTCTCCGTCGGGCCCGAGCACGTGCTCATCGCGACCCCAGAGCCGACCAGGGCGGAGGGCGCTTCGGTGGAAGGCTCGGCCGTGGTGCCCGTGATGTGCGGCAATTGCGGATACACGATGCTGTTCAGCCCCGGGAAGCTGCCGGAGTAGGGGGAGTAGTTCGCAGAAGGTTTCTTCTACGAGCTTCGGTGAACAAGCCCTAAAGGGCTTCTAGCGGGTCAGTCCGTGGCTTGCCTCGGCGGGCCGACCACCTCTATGTCGTATTCCTCCGACAGCGCCTTGCGCACGCTCATGGCGGCCTGCTCGTCGTCTCCCGCTGCCTCTAGGCCCTCGGCCAGCAAACCCCGCCATTATTTCCCCGGCGCATGCGTGCCGCCGGCCTGGCAGGAATGGCGAAGCCGGAAAGCGTCAGGCGACCTCGAAAGCGACGCGTCGAAGGTCTACGGAGGGCACTGCATGGGCTCCGGATGACGCTGCATCTTTATTCGCCCTTGTAACACCGGCTCGATTTCGGAGCCTCGGCGGCGGTTTAGAGCCTTCCACGCACTCGGATGAACAGGGTTGGCTCATACGCTGCTAGGGCGTGCTAATCGTCGCGGTTATACGGGTGTGTCGCTCCCCTGATGGTCGGCTCAGAGTGGATGATGGTGGCGGGGCCATACAAAGTGATGAGGGCCGCGCCGACACACGCCCCTACGATCGCGCTTATCCCCCAACCGTAACCCGCTATGATTCCGACGACCAGGACGCCCAACAGTGCCCCTACGACTGCCCCCACCAAGAGCTTCGAAAGGTAACGCGCGATGGCGCCCATCGGTTCTCCTATCGCGTCGGTCCCCAGAGCAAAGCCGAAAAGGAATCCGAGCGGTTTAGTAATATTTGTAGCCCATTGGGGCCTTCCGAGAAGGCCTCTTAGCGGCTTCTGAGAGGCCGTCGAGTCGCTCGGAGACCTCGCCCACGTTCATCTGGTCGTAGCCCTCGATCGGGAAGGCGCCCGTCTCGGTGTTCTTCTGGGCGTCCTTGGCGGCTATCTCGGTGCTCTTCTGCGTTTCCTCAGCGTCCTCAGCGGCTACCTCGGTGCTCTTCTGCGTCTCCTCGGCGGCCGGCTCGGTGCTCTTCTGCGCGCTCTTGGCGGCCGTCTCGGTAGCCTCCTGCGTTTCCTCGGCTGCCTCCTCGGCCTTCCGCGTCTCCTTGGCGACCTTCTCAGCCCTCTGCTTCTCGGCCTTCTGCTTCTCGGCCTTCTGGCGGGCGTCCTTAGCCGCTACCTCGGTGTTCTGCGCTTCTTCGGCAGCCGGCCCAGTGGCCTTCTGCGCGCCGTTGGTAGCGGGCTCGGTGACCTCAGAGCTGCTCTGCTCCCGGGCGGGGCGCTCCACGTGCGTCGTGCTCTCGGATGCGTTCCCCCGATGCCCGAAGAATGCCTGGGCCATCCCCTGGGAGAGCCTTGCCTGATAGCGGAAGCCTTCGATCCAAGCCTGCGACGTCCGACGCAGGAGCTCGGTGTTCATCTCCTGAGCCTTAAATGCGTAGTCCATCGCGGTGTAAGCGGACTCCTGGCTGGTCCTGGACACCGTCCGGGCCCTCTCGCTCCTCTTCTTGTTGATGTCGGTGGTCTTATACATTGTAGAGATACCTCCGTATCGTGCGGGTGATTAGCTTTCCGCATCTATGTGTACCCCGCATATAAGGAGACTAAACACGCTGGTACGCCGGTCCTCCGATGCGGGCTCTCGGCGCTCATGGGCGGCGGACCGGGGGCATGCGGTCCTTAGGGGACCCCGCACAGGCGAAGTTCGCGGAACATGATTTCTGCGAGCTTCGGCGAATAGTGGTGGGCTACGATACCCCTTCCAGGAACCTCTCGGCCTGCTCCTCGCCGTAGGCGAACATCCCGCGGATGAAAGAGGGGCGGCGATCCATCTTCGAGACGGCGTCCAGCTCCCGGAGCATCTCGATCTTGCGCACCTCGATGTGCTTGTATCGATCTTTCGGGAGGTACGGGAGCAGGCCGTTGATCTCGTGGAGGAAGTCTATCTCCTGGTGAAGCGAGAGGTTGCCCGCCAACTCCCCGCGCCGGTTCAATATGTCCGCCATCGCCGTCGGCTCGTGCTCCCGGCGCTGGGGGTTTATCTGGATCAACCATATCTCGTCTGGCTTGGTGGTTGCGTCGGGGAACTCCCTCATGAAGTCCCTTATGGGGGGGTTCTGCGAGAACAGGCCGTCCCAGTACACCCCCTCGTCGCCGATCCGCACGGCCCGAAACAGCACCGGGAGCGCGCACGAGGCGAGTATCTTCTCGGCCGTGATCTCGGCGTCCCTGAAGACCTCGAACTCGCCCGAGCGCACCTCGACGGCCCCGATGAGCAGCTTGGGGCTCGAGCCCGTCACGAGACGCGGGATCTCCCCGAAGTCGACGACCTCCTCCAACAACTCCGTCAGGCCTTCCTTGGCCCACTCGGGGTAGAGGTACGGGGTGACCAGGGGAGTGGCGACGCTGCCCTGCATACGGCCCGCCTCGACGGACAGGTCGTTCGTGACCCGCTCTTTGGGGGAGGACGCGGAGACGCTCTCCCAGAAGGAGTCGAGCAGCCGGGCGGCCTCCTCCCGGTCGTCCTTCAAGAGCGCGTACCAGACCAACAAGGCACAGATCGCCCCGCCGGAGGTGCCGCTCAGGGCGACTATCTCGTAGCGCTCGAGCTTCTCGGCCAGGAGCCGCGTGAGCACCCCGGCCGTAAAGGCCGAGTGGCTGCCGCCACC
This sequence comes from Rubrobacter sp., assembly GCA_013815485.1. GTDB lineage: Bacteria > Actinomycetota > Rubrobacteria > Rubrobacterales > Rubrobacteraceae > JACDGB01. Next base: position 3,506 of record JACDGB010000111.1, on the reverse strand, counting down.
CTGGCACGCTATCGCAACACGTTTGGTCTCTCGCTCTCTCTCCACGAACGCCAGTCTAGAACCCCCTTCTACGTGCTTGGGTGGATAGGCAAATAGGGGGCCGAGGGAGGCTATCGTTCCCCCCTCGGCAACCCTTGTGGCCCTATCCCTTAGGGTCTTAAGGGGTTGCCTCGAGCCTGCGGTCTACCTGCACGATGAGGGTTTCCCTGTTCTTGTTGCCCTGCTCGTAGTTGCGCACCCGCCTGAGCTCGGCTTCCGAGAGGCCGTCCAGCTGCTCCGTGATCTCGTCCACGTTCATATCGTCGTAGTCGGCAAACGGTGGTTGCCCCGCGACGCTTTCCGCGGTGTCCCGCGTCGTGTCCGCCGCGATGTCCGCGGTGTCCCGCGTCGCGCCCGCCGCGATGCCCACCACGTCGGAGACGGCTCGGGTCCCTATGCGCGCCCCCTCCTCGGCGCTTCCCGCGGCCCGTTGGGCGCCCTCCCGGTACTGGGAGAAAGCGGTGTCAAGGAAGTCCATGTAGGCGTTGACCGACTCCCGCGCGAACGCTTGGCCGGCCTCCCGTTGCCTCCTCGATTGGTCGGCGAGCCGCTCGGAGGCGGCCTGCCCGCTCTGGGCCTGCTCCCTGAGATGGTCCATCACCCGCTCGGAGAAGTCCTGAGCGAGGCGCCCCTGACGTTGTTGGGCGTCGGCGGCCTGCTCTTGGACGATCCTGTAGGACTCGGCGAGGGTGTCGGCGAACCTCGCCGCCGCCTCGTTCACGTCGCGTTCGCGTCTTCGATCCACCATGTTCTCGTCTCCTTTCATTGGGGCTTCCCAACCCCTAGCTATCTACCCTTAGGGTGAGAGAAGTACACGCGCCCGGTTGAGGACTGGGGCTAAGCGTTGTCTGCCGCAGATATACCCTCGAAGGTAATCAGGTACATCCCCTGCGTGGTCAGTGCGGGGTTTGCGGACTCCTCTATGTATCCGGCCCGGATCAGCTCGTGCAGGCTGCGATCGAGGGTTCCGGGGTACATACCAAGACTGCCCGCCGCAGCCACCGCGTCCACGGTACGACTCGCCGAGGTTTCTCCTAGCTGCTCCCTCATCACCTTCACCAACTGCAAGCTCTTTTCGTCCACGCTACCCTCCCATCATTCTGCGCCACCACGGGCGGCGCTGCGCGCCCTCCTTGGCCCCTTCCGCCCCGGAAGCCTCCGTCTCATGCAGGATGCTGGATGCGGACTTCCTAGAATATCTTCCACGCCGTTGGGTGAATAGAGGCTGGGGATCGGGGGACTTCGGAGCTCCGACTTTTTCGCGGGGAACTATACTGACTTTCACCGGGAGTTGGCTAGGCGAAGGAGAGGCAGTGAATCTGAAGGAGAGGGCGATGGCGGGGTTGCTCGGGGGTTTCGCGGCGACGCTCGTCCTGTCGGGCTTGCGCGAGGCCTGGGCGAGGTTCGGGCTGGTCTTCGAGACCGCCCCGATGCAGGTCGTGAATCGCGTCGAGGAACTCGGCCTCGTCGGGGACCTCTCGTCGGGAAGGCGCCGCCTTCTGACCGTGGTCGCCCACTTCGCCTACGGCCTGGGAACCGGAACGGCCTTCGGTTTCCTGCGCCGGGAGAGGGGCGGGCCGGTGGAGGAGGCCTCCGTGGGCGCGGCGCTGGGGCTGCTCGTCTGGGGAGCGGGGTGGGCAAGCTGGCTGCCGCTCGCTGGCGTCCACCGGGCGCCCTGGACCGAGCGCACGCCCAAGGTCCTGCTCCCCGTGTTGGACCATGCGATGTTCGGGGCCGCGTGGGGGCTGGCGAACTGGGCGGTCGGCGGACGCGCGAGGGACGACTAAAAACGACCGCGGAGACACAGAGTCCGCCCCAGACTTACGAGAAGGCGTCTTCCACGAGTTTCGGTGATTAGCCCTTAGACGAGGCTGACCAGCCGCGCCTCGTCGGGGGTGATCGAGTAGTCCCGGGCCAGGCCGAAGCCCCCGGCGTGGGCCTCGGCCCCGGTGTTGGTGCACAGCACGCGGACATTGAAGCCACCGCCGATGTAGGTGGCCGCGTCTTCGTCGCATCGAAGATCGGTGGAGCCGCAGACCCCGCACCTCTCCTCCTTCTCTCGCACCAATCCCTCGACGCGCCGGCGTTGGTCCGGGCTAAGGGGTCTCCGCATCGGTGCCTCCCTACTCGGTTGTTCTCCCGACGTGAGCCTAGCGCTCGGTTCTCCGGCGTCGGAACTTTAGCCGAAACCCTACACTCTTCCGAGGATCTTGCAGGCCGGGGTACACATGACGACCAGAGGGTTGCGCCTCTCACCCGGAGGCGGGCTACTTCGGAGAAGCGTATCGCTAGGCAGTTGGGTGAATGAAGGGCACGCAGTAGCGATGGCGCGAAAAAGGTTCACCAGGAACGCCGGGCTGGATGTTTTAGCATATGGTGTTAGTGTATATGTGCAACAGGCACATAGATGAAGCTAAGAATGAGAGAGGACTCTTTGATAGAAAAAGAACAGCAGCAGCGGATCGACGCGGCGGCAGAGCAGTTCGCCGACGCCGTAAAGACGTCATACCAGGCGGTGGCCAAGCGTGGAAAAGAGGCCCAGGAGCTGAACGCCGAGCTAACGCAGCAGTTCTTCAACAAGGTCAACGAGCGTCTGCGCACCCAGGCGGAGGAAAACCGGCAGCTCACGCAAGAGTTGGCTGACCAGAGCAAGCGCCAGCAGGAGGCCGGGCAGCAGATCGCGCAGGAGTCGTTCAACGCCTACATGGACTTCATGAACTCCATGTTCTCCTACTCCCAGGGTGCCGCGCAGGGGGGCGCCAAGAAGACCAGATAGTAACCGAAGAAGAACGATCGCTACGAAAGGCTGGGGTCCTTCGGGGCTCCGGCCTTCGTTCGTGTTCGTGCCCTTGGCGGCGGTCTGGCCGTGGACGGACGGGCGGAGGGTGAAGGATTCGAACCCCGCGGGCGTTGGCCCGCTCCCCGGCCGGGACTCCTCCAGTAACGGAGGACGGAGTCATCGCATGATCGGAGGAGGGTTGCCGATCGCCGCCCCGTTCCATCCGATAAAAGGTATATTATGCGATACTTAACACAAGGGCTTTTTGGGGGTAAGAGGAGGGATATTTGATGCCCAATTCTGGAGAAAACGCCGGAGAAACGGGCGTCCCGAACTCGGGTTCGGCGGCCTTCGCGCCGTTCAAGGCGTGGTCGGAGTGGCTGAGGAACCACATGGGCGCCACGTCGGCGACACCGGGCTCCACCGGCGAGGGAGAGGCGGAGGCGGTGCCCGAAGGGGCCGCAGCCAGGGCCACAGCCAGTGACCCGTTGATGTCGGCCATGGGGAAGCTGTCGGACAACCCCATGAGCAACATCATACCGATCGACTGGATGGAGATCTTCGAGGCGCTGCAGACCCTCCACGGGCGCCAGACGTCCGACACGGAGCGGACGAAGCGGGTGGCAACGGACTACAACCGTCGCCTCTTCGAAACGACGGTGAAGGTTTGGAGCGACGCCGCGTCCCG
>JACDGB010000470.1 GCA_013815485.1 Rubrobacter sp. | reverse complement strand
GGCCGGTGTAGATCTGGCGCGGGCGGGCTATGCGTAGTTCGGGGTCGTGGAGCATTTCGGACCACTGGGCCACCCAGCCGGAGGTGCGCGGTATGGCGAACATCACGGTAAAGGCCTCGGTCGGGATGCCGAGGGCCTCGTAGATCAAACCTGAGTAGAAGTCCACGTTGGGGTAGAGCTTGCGGCTGGTGAAGTACTCGTCGTCGAGGGCGCGCTTTTCGAGTTCGGTGGCGATCTGCAGCCAGGGGCTGGGCTGGCCGGTGGCGTCCAGCACCTCGTCTACGTGATGGCGGATGATCCTGGCTCGCGGATCGTAGTTTTTGTAGACGCGATGCCCGAAACCGCTCAGGCGTTCCTTCCGCTCCTTGACGCCTTCGAGGAAGTCCGGGATGTTCTCGACCGTCCCTATGCGCTGAAGCATCCGCAGAACGGCGACGTTGGCCCCGCCGTGCAGCGGGCCGTAGAGTCCGGCAACGCCGCCCGCTATGGCCGAGAACGGGTCAACCCGCGAGGAGCCAACGACCCGAACTGCCGCAGCGGAGCAGTTCTGCTCGTGGTCGGCGTGAAGGATGAAGAGCACGTCGAGGGCTTTCTCAAGGCGCGGGTCCGGCTCGTACTTGGGCTCGGCCATCTTGAAGAGCATGGAGAGAAAGTTGCCCGTATATGAGAGGTCATTGTCCGGATAGACGTAAGGCATGCCGAGGCTGTGGCGGTAGGCGAACGCTGCCAGGGTGGGCATCTTGGCGATAAGGCGCACCGCCGAGATGTGCCGCTGGCGCTCGTCGTCTATGTTCTGGGCCTCGGGATAGAAAGTGGAGAGCGCGCCGACGCTCGCCATGAGCATCCCCATCGGGTTGGCGTCGTGGCGGAAACCGTCCATGAAGCTCTTGATATTCTCGTGGACGTAGGTGTGGTGGGTGACCTCGAATACCCACTCGTTCAACTCGTCCTCGTTCGGCAGGTGGCCGTAGATCAGAAGGTAAGCCACCTCCAGGTACGAGGACTTCTCGCAAAGCTGCTCGATGGGTATGCCCCGGTGCTCTAGAATGCCCTTGTCCCCGTCTATGTAGGTGACCGCGCTACGCACGCTCGCCGTGTTCGAGTAGCCGGGGTCGTAGGTCATCAACCCAAAGTCTTCTTCATCCACCTTGATCTCACGGAAATCCATCGCCCTGACAGTGCCGTCTTTTATCTGGATGTCGTAGTTCTTGCCCGTCCGGTTGTCCGTGACGCTCAGGCTCCCTTCGTCCTCGACGGTCGAAGCATTGCCATCCTGCGCGCCGCGCGGCTCCTCACTCACCCTCGTGCCCCTTTCTCAAATCTCTTCTCTCGCCAGGCAATCATCAAGCACTATATGCCTTCAGCCTATAGCCATACCTTAGCACACCACCGACTGTAATCCGGGCTTCGCAAAAAGAGAAGGGGCCCTGGGGAAATGGGGAAGGATGGGAAGGATGGGCCCCGTGCGAGGTTATCGGATGGATCTCCCGAAAACTTTAGCGTCCTGCGAAATATTCTGTCGAGAAACCCGTCCGCCCCCGGAACGTATACGAGAACATGAACCGAAAAGGAGGACGCAGATGCGCGAAGACACGCTGAACTATGGGCTCCAGCGCGATTATGAGCCGTACCGAGGGCCGTTCCCGGATCTCCACCTTCCCCGAGCTAGTATCGTCTCGTCGGAGGAGCGGACGTGGGCCGTACTAGCCCACTTGAGCACGTTCTTGAATCTGTTCACCGGGTTCCTGGGTCCGGTGGCGGCGGGTGTGATCTGGCTGGTCTACCGGGACCGGTCCCGCGTGGTGGCCTCGAACGCGCTGCACTCGATGCTGTATCAGGTGGTGTGGCTCACTGCCATAGCTGTCGGATGGACGGTCGCGGGCGCGCTAACGGCGATCCTGGTCGGCTTCCTGTTGTTCCCGGTGATGATACTGGTCACCATCGCCCCGTTCGTACACGCTTCCTGGGCCGCCTACGAAGCCTACAAAGGCGGGAGATCCCATCACTACATCTAGGCTGGCGCGTCAATGCGGCGTACTATTGCCGCCGTGCTCGTAGTCGCCACGGATGAAACGCCCTTCCTCGAAGCGACGGAGATCGTAGTTTTGTAGCTCCGGCCGCTCTGGAGCGCCGTCCACTACCCAGCGCGCCACCTCAGCCCCGATGGCGGGTGCTTTTTTGAAGCCGGTCCCGCTCCAGCCGGCGGCGAGGAAGAGACCGTCCGGTCCCTCGGGCCCGAGGATGGGCCTCCCGTCGGGCGTCACGTCCAGAACGCCGGATCTCCCAGAGCGATACGGCGCTCCCTCCAGAGC
>JACDGB010000110.1 GCA_013815485.1 Rubrobacter sp. | reverse complement strand
GTTCGGGCGGGGCGGTCCTCGCCGCGAGCTCCGCGAAGAGTGACTCGAACTCCGGGACGACGGGGCCGACGCGGAACTCGCCGGTGGCACCCACGAAGGCGCGGTGCAACTCGGCGACCACGGACTCGGCGAACTGGGCGCCGTGGCCCAGGATCAGGACGTCCCAGCCCTGCGCCAGCTTTTTCTCCGCCAACCGCCGCCGCACGGGCAATTCCTCCTCCCCATGGAAGACGACGACTTCGACCCCGACGCCGAGCGACCCTTCGAGGTCCTCGGCGACCGCACGCGCCACCTCCTCGAGCCCGCCCAGGGCGGCGACACGGAGCGTGCGTTCCCCTCCGCCCGCCTCGCGCTACAGCTCCGCCGCCCGGCTCGCCTTGCAGGAATTGCTCGACCTCTGACTCCCTGCGGGGCAGCGCCTCTATACGAACCAGAAGCCCCACGTCAACGTCGGCCAATCTCAGTCTCCTTTCGTAGTTTTCCGTGCGGGTTAGAGCGCCGCGGCTGCGGCCTCGGCGACCGTCAGGTCCTGCTCGCCGGTCCCGCCGCTGACGCCGACTGCTCCGACGATCTTTCCGTCGCGTTGGAGGGGAATGCCGCCGGCGAAGATCATTACGCGCCCTTCGTTGGAGGAGGCGATGCCGTAGAACTGCTCGCCTGGTTGAGAGTTCTCCGCCAGGTCTTTGGTTGGTATGTCGAAGGCGCGGGCAGTGAACGCCTTGTTGATCGAGATGTCCACGCTGCCGATCCACGCGCCGTCCATGCGGACGTGGGAGACGAGGTTGCCGCCGGCATCCACGACGGCCACGTTCTGGGGCTGTCCGATCTCGCGCGCTTTCTCCATCCCGGCGGCTATCACGCGCTGCGCGTCTTCGAGGGATACGGACTCAATCTGAATAGTCAAGTTCTGTCCTTTCGGGTTGTCTTTACCTTTGCCCAGTGCTAGAGAGGATGAGGCGGGCCGCCTCTTTCGGAACGTCCCATTGCGGGAAGTGTCCGGAGCCGTCGAACCAGCGCAACCGCGCGTCGGGGAAGAGCCTCAAGGCTTTCTCCGATTGTCCCGGCAGGCACACCCGGTCTTGACGTCCCCACCCGATCACGACCGGCCCGCGCATCGAACCGCGCGGGGCCTCTTTTTGGGGCGCTCCGTTGACCAACTCATGCAGGAGCTCATCGATGGAGGACGAGGCGGCGAAGGAGCGCATCTCGTCGAGGGTTACCTTCTGAGACAGCCGCCAGGGACGCGCCGAGAACTGGGCAAAGAGTAAGGTGCGGCCTACCGGGCTCGCCGTGATCTTCGGCATCACCGGCTGCAACAGTCGGATCAGCCGGATGGAGAGCCAGATCGAGCCGAAGAAGAACCCCTTCTGCCAGCCGGCCCAGAAACCGCCGGGGTCGAGGGATACTGTCGCCCCCGCGACGCCGCGGCGGGCCAGTTCCAGCGCGAGCCGCGCCCCCATCGAGCTGCCGACCACGTCCACGCCAACGAGGTCGTGGGACTCCAGGAAACCCGTCACCGCGTCCGCCAGCGTCTCTATGGAGACCTTGCCCGGCAGGGGCGGGGTGTCGCCGAAGCCAGGGAGGTCCACCGCGATCACCTCGCGCTCGGCCGCCAGGGCGTCGAGGACGGGCCCCCATTCGCGCCAGCTTCCGCCGAGGCCGTGGAGGAGGAGAATCGGTTTCCCGCCGCCCCTCCTGATGTGGTGCATATCCATGCGTTCGACCGAATGCACTAGGCGGCCATTCCGGGCTTGATGAGGACCTTGGTGTAGCCGTCAATGCGCTTGTCGAACTTGTCGTAGGCTTCGGGCGCGGTGCTCAGGCCGCGGTCGACCTGCACGCCTTTCACGGCGTTCGCGAACGTGGGGGCCAGACGCGCCTGGCGGGCGGCAACTGATCTGGAGTCACCCCGCCGCTGAGTTCCGCGAGCTTGTCCAGCACGGCCTAGTTGGAGGGGTCCACTGGGACGGGGCTCTGCGCGAAAGCGGGCACCGCGGCCACGATCATCGACAGTGCCGCCAGGACCAGGACTAGTGTTCGCGTGTGCCGCATTGTTGCCCCTTCTTTGCTCCGTTTACAAAAACTCCAAGGTTCCCGTGCGCCCTCAGGCGTTGCTCGCCTGTTCGGCGTGCTTGTCCTCGGCGAATTCCTCGACGATCTTCGCGCAGAAGGCCGACACGTCCTGCGGGCCCGGCTGGTGACGAGGCCCTGGTCCGTGACGACCTCTTGGTCGACTCAGGTACCGCCCGCGTTGCGGAGGTCCGTCTGGAGTGTCGGGAAAGATGTGAGAGTTCGGCCTTTTACCATGTCGGCCTCGACGAGCAGCCAGGGTCCGGGGCGTCGGGCTTGGCGTTGTACTGGAACCGCTTGGCGTGGGGAAATGGGGCTTTGTCCCTTCTGATCGTTTTGGTCTACCGTCCCATACCCCCCTCCGCAGCTTGTCAAACAGGCAACACCAAACAGGTCGTTGTTGACTTATAGGCATCGGTGTTGCCAGGCAAACGGGTTGCCCTCAAGGCGAACCGTGCCCCGATCGCGGATGTACACTTGGGTCATGGACGGCGGACCGATCGGCGGACTACCTCGTAGAGCAGCGCATCTTCATCCACCGGGATCAGGTCCAGTCCCACCCTCCGGTACAGAAGTTGGCTGTCCCGGACACCCATGTAATAGGGAGTCGTGGTCTCGCCGGGCAGGAGCAGGTAGACGGGTCCGTACTCAAGCGACGCCCGGGCCTCCGGTATTCCTTTGAACCGCGGCGCCCCGGCGTTCTTCTCCAAGTAGTTGATGAGGGTCAGGTCTTCGCGGCGATCTTCGACCAGGATCATGTAGTACAGAGGACTGCGGTGGTGCAACACGGTCGCGTTCGGCTCCGTCTTCCGCGCAACGGCGTCCATCATCCGCCGACCCTCGTAGTCCTCGCTGCGATCCACTGCGGCGTAGGTCTCCGTGAAACCCGGCAAAGGGAGAAGCAGCATCGCGGCTGAGATCAGGGCCAGGATGCCCGCGCGAACCACGGAAGGCAGCCTCCCGGAGAGCCTGTTCACGGCGTCGAGCATGGCACCGAACCCAACCGCCATGAAGACGCCGAGGACCAGATAGGTCGGGATGAAATAATACTGGATATCCTCGATGTTGTACTCGAGGGCGTGGAAGAGCCATCCGACGAAGGGGACACTGAGGAGGACGGCGGCGGAGGCGTCAGCATAGATCATGTAGAAGACCCCAAGCAGCGCGGCGAGCACAAGCGCGATGTTGAACTGGCCGAGGTTTCCGTACAGATAATCCAGGTACATGGAGAACCGTTCCGGCAGCTCCGCTGGACCAAACGCCCACATCCTCCCCTTCCAGGCCCCACCCGAGACCAGGTTGTAGAAGCCATAAAAAGTGTCGGGCGGGTACTTGCTGATCTTGGGTTGATCCCACGTCCAGCCCTCCGGCAGATAGTCCATCGAAGCCCGGATCGGCAGGAAAACATAAGGGAGCAAGCCCAGCAGGAATAGTCCGGCGGCCTTGAGGAGGAGTCCCACTTCCAAGAACTTTCTCGGCGCCGCCACGAGCACGAAGAGCAAACCCGCCGGAATGAGCATCCCGCTGGTGATGTGATGCGTCAGAGCGAGGCCGCACAGGAACGCGGCGAGCAGGAGATAGCGGTCCCGGCGAGTCCGGCGCCAGAGTAGAAACACGAAGATGGTGGCCGCCGCGAATAGAGCGTTCAGGGTATAAACTTCGGCGATAACGGCCTGGCTCCAGAAGATGCGGCTGACCCCAAAGGCCAGGGCTCCGGCTGCGGCGGCGACTGGACGGTCGGTGAGAAGATAGCCGATCAGGCAGACAAAAAGCACGGCTAGCGCGGCGTAGACCGCCGAGGCGAGGTTGACGCGGTAGGCTGCGTCCCCGACCGGCAGGTAGGTGAAGAGCTTGCCGAGCATCACGTAGGTAGGATATCCAGTGTAGTCCGGGATGCCAAGCACGTATGATTTGACCTGGAGCACCGCCGAGTCCCGCAGGACGGGCAACTCATAGTACAGAACCGTCGGGGCCAGCGTCATCAGATACAGAATGAAGGACAGCAGGCAGACGCCCGCCCCCGCCAGAACCGGGAGCAAACCTCGCTGTTTTTGGGACCTCTCGAAGATGGGCCTCATAGGCAGGCGGAAGCGTATCACAGCCCCTGCCTGGATTGGCCGCCACGGACCTCTAGGCCACGCGCTCCACGCAGCGTTCGTCGTCGTTGCCGGGTCGGTTGACGAAGCGGCTGACCGGATATGCTTCCAGGGCCTCGGGGGGATAGGGAACAAGCAGTGCCGCCAACGGTTCCGTCTCCTCGAAGTCGGGGTCGAGCCAAATATAGTGGTCTTCGGGGGGTAGGATCACGGGCATCCGGGCATGGACCTCGCCGACCACTTCGTTGGCCTCCGTGGTGAGGATGGCGCAGGAGCGGACGGTCCCGCCATCGGGGTCTGTCCAACTCTCCCAGATCCCGGCGAAGGCGAAGGACTCTCCGTCCTTGAGGCGGAAGTGGTACGGCTGCTTGCCGCCGTTCTCTTTCTTCCATTCGTAGAAGCCGTCGGCGGGTATCAGGCAGCGCCGCTTTCGGAAGGCTCGCCTGAAGGACGGTTTGGACGGGGCGGTCTCGGCGCGGGCGTTTATCATACGGTAGCCGATAGCCGGGTCGTCGGCCCAGGGTGGGATCAAACCCCACCGCAACATCTCCATCTGCCGTCCGTAGTTGCCACCATCGCCATCAGCCTCACCCACAACCGCCGGAACTTCCCGGCCCGGCGCGACGTTGTAGCTGGGCAACAGTTCCGGAAGCGGGCCGCTCACGCCGAATTTCTCCGCCAATACCTCATGCCGCACCGAAAGGGTGTATCGTCCACACATCTCTGCTCCGCTCCCTCCGCCAAAGAACGCTCTACAGCCTAATTGTAAAGCAACGCGAGAGTTCTCCCCACGGCGGGTTTCACCGGATTTTCCGCGGTTACCGGCAGTAGGGGCGGTGGGACTCGAACCCACACTCCTTTTCAGGAACCGGATTTTAAGTCCGTTGCGTCTGCCTGTTCCGCCACGCCCCCAGAGGTGTGCTTCGCCGGCAGTATAGCAGCCTGATTTACCCTTCCAGACGGGTGCAACAACCAGCTTCCGGGTACGGCTTCTCCAGGCGTTGCAGAGTCCATTCGGCGACCGGGTTGGGGATGGCGCCGGAGAGATGAATGGCGGTGAAGGCGTGAAGACACTTGACGTAGCCACCCTCGCGGACGCCGGCGACTCGGCTCCCGAAACGAGACCGGTGCTCATCGTGGATACCCTCCACCGTACTCTCGCTAACGGCCTCACCGGCGGCCCGCACCCCGCCGGTCCCCTCGACGCGCGCGATGGCCCGATCAAGAGCCTGGCACGTCACCCAGAAGCTCGTCGGCATGCTCCGTTCGGGGACGTTCTCTATGACGCTCGGCCGCCCGAAAGGACAACGGGCGGCAACCCGGAACGGCTTCGGCTCGCGTCCGAGTTGGCGGGCTACCGCTTCGCGGTCTCGGGAGCTTTCAGCCATCAGTATTCAGTTTCTTCTCTGAAAACAGCAGCGTTCTCGTCGCAACCGTGGCTCCGTTTCGATGTATGGGCGTCCGCTCGGGATGGCCGCTGTTCTTGCTGACCGCTGAAACCTGAGAGCTATTCCTCGACTATGTACACTTCTTCGCCGGGGCGGACCATGCCGTATCTCTCGCGGGCGGCGCGTTCTATGCCGGCTGGGGTGTTCAATTCTTCGGCGAGCTGCCGCTGTCCGTCATTATATTCTCGGGTCTCGGCCAGATTGTGTTCGAGCTTCGAGACCTCGTCTCTGCCATCCAGTATTCCCTGCAAAGGAGCGATATAAGAGGCGAGGAGCAGTCCGATGAAGGAGGCGTAGATCACCACCACAAGCGGACGGAGCAACGAGTGCGGCAGCCTCACCGGCTTCTACCTATCCTCCCCGACGCTGTAGACCTCCAGCACGTTAGTCGAACCCGGCAGCGACCCGGCGACCCCGCCGGTCATGATGAGCCGGTCGCCCTCCTCGATGTGACCGGCCTTCTCGGCGGCCTCGACGGCCCCGTGGAAGCGTTCTTCCAGCGAACCGGCCTGCTCGCCTTTAATGGAGATCACACCCCACACGAGGGCGAGGCGGCTGACGGTCTCGTCTATGGGGCTGACGGCGAGGATCTTGTTCGGAGGCCGAAAACGGGCGACCCTGATGGCTGAGAGTCCGGTCTGCGTGGATGTCAGGATGGCCTCGGCCTCAAGCACCTCGGCCAGCTCGCAGGCGGCGTGCGTGAGGGCGTCGTAGCGATCACCCCTGCCCCAGGTTGACGAAGCAGTAATGTCCCGACCATAGTTGATGGCCCCCTCGGCGGCCCGGCAGATGCGGTCC
>JACDGB010000469.1 GCA_013815485.1 Rubrobacter sp. | reverse complement strand
GGGTGAAGATGCTGCACGAGACGGGACATCTGCCCGTCTATTACTTCCCGATAGAGGACATCCGCCACGATCTCCTGGAGGAGAGCGATCACACGACCCACTGCCCATTCAAAGGCGACGCTTCTTACTACTCCGTGAAGGCTGGAGGCAAGGTCGCGGAGAACTCTGTCTGGTACTATCCGGAGCCGCTGGAATCTTTCTCTCCGCTCAAGGGCTACGCGGCGTTTTACTGGGATGCGATGGATCGCTGGCTGGAGGAGGACGAGGAAGTCATTGGGCATCCGCATGATCCGTACCATCGGGTGGATGTGCTCGACTCTTCCCGGCACGTCAGGGTCACGCTAGATGGCGAGGTGCTGGCGGAGACGGATCTCCCCAAGATACTCTTCGAGACCGGGTTGCCGCCACGTTACTATATCCCGCCCGAGGACATACGCGCGGACCTTCTTCTCCCGAGCGGCACCGAGACCGTCTGCCCATACAAGGGCGTGGCCTCGTACCGTTCGGCGCGGGTGAGCGGCGAGACCATCGAGGACGCTGCATGGGTCTATCCGGAGCCGCTTCCAGAGGCCGAAAAGGTCAAAGATCATCTCTGCTTCCAAGATGTGAAAGTGAATGTGGAAGTGGACGGAGAAAGATTATAGACAGAAATTGGGCCGGGGGATAAGAGCCCCGGCCCGACGGACGTTCGCGTCATGCGCCGTAGACTCGGCGCGGCAATGACCTAATCTTCGTCGTGCTCCGCAGAGATCTTCCGTGCATCGAACTCGGTCGCGTCCTTGTCGGCCCTGGACTGAACCTTCACCCTATCTCCGGCCGTCAAGGCGGAGGGGTTCACCCTCTGCTCGTCCACCTCGATCCTGGTGTCGGGTGTGACGGCGAAGCTCTGCGGTCCGAGGTGATCCCTGGCGCGCTTGTTGCCGCCAGTCACGTCCACGACCACGTAGGAGCCATCCACGGCGACTTCCTGCACGACACCCTTGAAGTTATAGGTCACCCTGTTCTTGCCGTTCTGTTTGGCGGATACACTCCCCGCCATTAGCGCCACAACCAGCGCCATCACTGCCATAAAGATAGTCAACCTCTTCATCAACATCTGCTCCCTTCGGTTCGGTAGCCAGGCTGTCTCCGGCTTCTTCAGAGACCCTCGACTTTGCGTGCCCGTCTCGCGGCGAGCTTGCCTTTTCGTCCGTCGGGGGGTTATCGGGTCGAGGAGGGGGAAACTTTAGCGAGACGGGCCGCTGTAGCTCTATAGCCGTGGCATGGGGATGATCCCCATCTCCATGCCACAGACCACGGCCTGCGTCCGGTCGGAGACGCCGAGCTTGGCGATGATGTGCTGGACGTGTCAGCGTCTGGACGGGGTCGGCGTCCGTCTTTGCGGGGGATTAGGCAGCTCGGAGGCCAGGCGTTTTAGCAGTTGCGCGGCGAGCTTCTGGTCTATGGAGGGTTCGCCGCCCAGCACGTTTCGCACGGCTTCCAGCAACTGGCCTCGGGGCGCGTCCTTGAGTACGTAGCCTGCGGCGCCCGACTTCAGCGCCTCCAGAAGGTAGTCCTCGTTCTCGTGTACCGTCAGGACCAGGACGCTGACAAGGGGCCAGCGGTTCTTGATCTCGCGGGTCGCCGCCAGGCCATCCATCTCGGGCATGCGAACGTCCATCAGCATCAGGTCGGGGCGCAAGAGATCACAGACCTCGATGGCCTCGCGACCGTTTGCCGCCTCGCCGACGATCCGGATGTCATCAACGCCTGAAAGCATGGCCTTCAATCCAGCCCTCACCAGGTCATGGTCGTCGGTCAGGACGATCCGAGCCGGTTCGGAACGGTTGTTCGGGGGAGCGTTGTCATCCACAGTAGTCATTCCAATTGGAAGCAGCCTAGCATGGACCAACCGTTTCTTGCCATCCGACGGAAACTCTTCATCGCCTCTGGCAGCGGGATGCGGGCCGTCACGCAACTTCCCGCGCCCTCCTGACTATCTATCTCCAGGGCGCCGCCTACCAGTTCGATGCGCTCGCGCATGCTCGAAAGCCCGACCTGCTCGCCGCCTGGATGGAGAGGCTGCCGAGGATCTCCACGTTGTCCTTGTCGAGCAACGTCCTCGGCCGTACGCTTCGAGCACGCCCACGGTTCGATCCCTCACCATAAGGGTCAGGCACAGCCTCGCCATGCGCCGACGGTCAGTGGGATCCGGGTCCTCGAACCGGAAGTTCCGGGGTTCTCCGCTTTCGCGGGCCGATCCCCGCGACAACTGCCGGACAATGATATTGGATCCCACGTCGTCCGGCACTCCGCGTTAGTAGGCGGAGATCTCGACGAGGT
>JACDGB010000468.1 GCA_013815485.1 Rubrobacter sp. | reverse complement strand
CGACGGAATCCAGCGTCGAAAACACAGGCCAGGAAGATGGTAAAGAGAACAGCGGAGTGATGGAGCGCATGAATTTGCGGGAGATGGTGGGGCAGATGTTCGTGGTCTCGGTGGGCGGGACCGGGACGGATCGGTACGTCGAGGAGATGGCGCGGGAGCGGAACGTGGGAGGCGTGATCCTCTTCGAGTACAACATGGAGAGCGAGGCACAGACCCGAAAGTTCGTCTCTTCTTTGCAGAAGCTATCGTTGGGGACGGAGCCTGCCGTTCCGCTGTTCGTGGCCGTGGATCAGGAGGGGGGTGATGTCGCCCACGCCCCGTGGGTCGCGCCGCAACCGGCGGCGGCGGAGATCGGGGCTCGTGGGGACGTGCGAGAGGCCCGCGCCGTGGCCGAGACGATGGGACGCCAACTCCGGCGGGCAGGCGTCAACACGGACCTCGCGCCCGTCGTGGATACGGGGTTCGGGGCCGCCATAGGGAGCCGGTCATTCGGAGAAGATTCTGACCTCGTCGCCAGGATGGGGGCCGCTTCTGTGGAGGGCTTCGAGAGGGCTGGCGTGGTCTCGGCGGCCAAGCATTTCCCCAACCACGGCCCTGCGGTCACCAACTCCCACGAAGGGCTTCCGGTCGTCCCGCACGACATGGCGACTATTAGATCCCAAGATCTGCCGCCGTTCCGGGCCGCGGTAGAGGCCGGGGTCCCGATGGTGATGATGGGGCATCTCGTCTATCCGGCGATAGACCCCGAGCGGCCGGCTAGTCTCTCGCCCGCGGCTTATCGTCTGCTCAGGGAGGACCTGGGTTTCGATGGCGTGATCGTCACGGACGACGTAGCGATGGCGGGGGCGACGGGCGGGGGGACTCCGGCGCGGGCGGCGGTGCGGGCGGTGAAGGCCGGTGCTGATCTGCTCATCGTCTCCAGTCCGCAGCCGCAGCAGGCCGCCGCCTATGACGCCGTGCTCGCGGCGGTCGAGGATGGGGAGATACCTCGGGCACGCATCCGGGCCTCGGTGGAGCGCGTGATGGAGGCCAAGGAGAATTATCCTCTTTACCGGACTGAGGGCGGGATGTAGAGTGGGAACCACAAGTTAGGGTAGAATGTCAGAAGCAGTGGGGATATGAACCGCATCGGCCGGGTAGTCGGGCGGACAAGGTTATAGGGGCGTTCGGGACGTTCCCGGAAGGAGGAGTGAGATGGCGGAAGTCACCCTTGAGGACATGACCAAAGTCTTCGGCGAAGACGTGGTCGCGGTCAACAAGATGAGCCTGGACATCCCAGACGGGGAGTTCGTCGTGTTCGTCGGGCCGAGCGGCTGCGGAAAGTCCACGGCTTTGCGAATGATCGCGGGCCTCGAAGACATCTCGAGCGGCAAGGTATTCATCGGCGATAACGTGGTCAACGACCTGCCGCCGCGCGAACGCGATATTGCGATGGTCTTCCAGAACTACGCACTGTATCCGCACATGAACGTGCGCGAGAACATGGGCTTCGCCCTCAAGCTTCGCAAGATGGACAAGGATGAGATAAATCGCCGCGTCGAGGAGGCGGGCAGGATGCTCGGCATAGAGCGGTTCTTGGACAGGAAGCCAAAGGCGCTCTCCGGCGGCCAGCGCCAGAGGGTCGCGCTGGGCCGGGCCATCGTCCGCGAGCCGAAGGCTTTCCTGATGGACGAGCCGCTCTCCAACCTCGACGCCAAGCTGAGGGTTCAGACCCGAACGGAGATCGCCAAGCTGCACAACCGTATCGGCACCACCACCATCTACGTCACCCACGATCAGACCGAGGCGATGACGATGGCCGACCGCATCGTGGTCTTGAAGGACGGCCTGGTGCAGCAGGTAGACCACCCGCAGGAGATGTACAACAAGCCTGATAACGTGTTCGTCGCCGGCTTCATCGGCTCGCCGGCGATGAACTTCCTCAGCGCGCGCCTGGAGAAGGACAACGGCGGCTACGTCGTCACCTTCGGCAAGACGCGCATGCCCCTGAGCCGCGAGGCCGTCGGGGAGGCCAAAGAGAGAGGGTCCGAGCCCGATAGCTACGCTGGCAAAGAGGTCATCGTCGGCATCCGTCCGGAGCACATGGAGGACTCCGAGACCGAGGAGGCGCAGAACTTCGAGGCGGCGGAATCTAGCGCGATGGAGATCGAACCGCAGGTCATAGAGAGCATGGGCTCCGAGAAGAACGTGTATTTCGGGGTCCCAAACGAGCAGGCCGCCCGCCTGGGCAGCGTCGCGGAGATGAGCGGCGATGAGGGTGAAGGTGGGAACGGGGCCGGTGGCTCTCCCGACGAATCGAGCGACCTCATGGTGGCGCGGGTC
>JACDGB010000109.1 GCA_013815485.1 Rubrobacter sp. | reverse complement strand
GCGTGGCGTAGGTGGAAAACTCGATCTGACGGTCAACGTCGAAACGGTCAACGGCCTTTATAAGCCCGACCGAGGCGACCTGCACCAAGTCGTCCACCGGCTCGCCACGCCCAGCGAACTTGCGCGCCAAAAACTCCACCAATGGAAGCTGCTCCTGTATGACCCGCTCGCGGGCGCGCCGGTCACCCTCCTTGTGATAGCGCACGAGCAATCGTCGAGTGCGTGCCTTGTCCGGCCGCCGGTAGCGACGCATCAAGATACTAGCTCCACCACCTTTCGCCATCCTGATTCCGGCATCTCCACCTCCGCGACGACGCTCTCTTCACCTAAAAAGAACCGATAGCGGGTCGGTCCCGCCCCCTGCGAATGATAACTTTCCAGCAACTCGACGGCCTCCTCCAGACCACCGACTCCGACCCTGGCGCGCATCGCCATGCCGGCCATCACCAGCCCGACGCACGAACGGAACTCGGCGGTCGGCGGTACCGTGAGATATGTGTATTCAGTGGCTTCCGCCGTAGGCAAATTTGACTCCTTCTCGCGGTCGTGTGTGAAGGTCAGGTCTGTTTTTCTTGATCGCTTTGCCCGGACGGTTGATCGGCGTCCTCCGCTCCGGCTTTCACCAGCTCACTCGTGTCATCCACGGGGCTTTCGTCAGCAACAGGCTGTCCGTCCCGGACGGGGTGTTGGCCGCCGTGCTTTTCCAGGTCGCGCAGGATCTGCCGACGGCGCTCCGAAGAGGCCGCCCGGCCAGCGGAGATCGCGCTCTCGACCCTCCGGCGCACCGTGACGGGCAGATCGCGCGCCGCGCCTGGCAGCTTCTTGCGAAGCTCCTCGTTCGTCGCGTAGACGGTTCCAGCGACCCCGATCACAGCACCCGCCACCAGCTTGCCCCAGCCCGGCATCCTCTAGTCCTCCTCTTTCGGCTTGTTCTCGCCCTTGAAGAGAGTCCCGATCCCACGCGACAACCCCGCCGTCGCCGAGGAGAGCCGGATGACCCCGCCCCGAACCCCCTGTGTGATGACGGTCGTCGTTTGATCCAGCTCTCCGGTTATGCCAGCCACGTCACCTACCGCCGTGTCGAGCTGGCCGAGCTGACTGTTTATGTTGTCCACCGTCACATGGGTCTTTCCAAGCAGCGGCACCACCTGCTCCGAGACGTCCTTTATAGACTGCTCCGTCTGAGAGAAGATGCTGGCGAGCCGCAGGAACATCCAGGCAAGCACGAAGAACGCCACGGCGATGCCGGCGAAGAGTAGTCCCTTCATTAACTCCACGAAAACGTCCAAACTCGTCGCACCTCCAACCCGCGGCCCAGTACACCCGGATTATACTAATGTTACGAAGCCTCGCTCACACGGGTTTCACGGCTAAGATCCGCTACGCGCCACCACGCCTCCTGCGACGACCCGCTCCCCGTCCCCGCTGTAGAAGACCGCCGATTGCCCCGGAGCCACGCCCATCACCGGCTCCGCGAGCCTCGCCACCAACTCGCCATCTTCTAACTCTTCGACCTCGCACTCGACGGGCGAGCCATTGTAGCGCACCTGCACGGAGCGGGCTTCCTCCGGCGAGAGGAACCAGTTGATGTCCCGCACGCCCACTTCCAGAACCTCCAGTTCCTTGCGCCGACCAACCACGACCTGCTTGCTCCGAGGCCGCACCTCTGTGACATACAGCGGCGTATTGGCGGAGACTCCGATGCCACGCCGCTGCCCGACGGTAAAGTCCACCACGCCAGCGTGACGTCCGAGTACATTACCCGAACCGTCCACGACCTCGCCCGGCTCCGCTGCGACCTGCTTGCGGACGAACTTGCGGTAGTTGCCGTCGGGGATGAAGCAGATATCCTGGCTCTCGGGGGTATACGCGACGGCGAGACCACGGTCTTCAGCGATCCTTCGCACCTCCGTCTTCTCGTAGTCACCGAGCGGAAATACCGTCCGCGCCAAAAGCTCCTTCGGTATCGGCCAGAGTACGTACGTCTGGTCTTTGGTCGCGTCCTTAGGACGGGCGAGCGCCGGTCCTTCGGGACTTTCGGCGACGCGAGCATAGTGACCGGTGGCGACGTGGCGGAAGCCTAGCCCGTCGGCCAGGAAAGCCGCGGCGTGGAACTTGACGTGTGCGTTGCAGGCGACGCAGGGGTTGGGGGTCCGTCCGCGCTCGTAGGAGCCGACGAAGTCCCGCATCACGCGCTTCTGGAACAGGTCCTTGAGGTTCAGCGTGAAGTGCGGCAAGCCCATGCGGTGCGCGGTATCGCGCGCGAAAAGCACCGTGTCCGGCGAGCAGCACGAGCGGCTGCCCTTCTCCCCGTCGTGCAGCCGGAACGTCACCGCCGCGACTTCGTATCCGGCTTCCTTGAGCAGCAGCGCGGTGACGGCCGAGTCAACCCCGCCGCTCATCGCGGCAACGACGGTCTTGCCGCGACCGGCGCCGTTGCCGCCGTAGCCCTCGACGAGCAGGGCGCCCGCCTCGCGGTTC
Organism: Rubrobacter sp.; assembly: GCA_013815485.1. Classification (GTDB taxonomy): domain Bacteria; phylum Actinomycetota; class Rubrobacteria; order Rubrobacterales; family Rubrobacteraceae; genus JACDGB01. The sequence goes on along the minus strand of JACDGB010000109.1, from coordinate 3,955 downwards.
CAGTAGTCCTCGAAAGCCTTGTGCAGCGCATCGAGGACGAGCGTGAGCGCGTGCTCCTTGCCCACCGGCAGGGGACCGCCGAGAGCGTCCTTGATGTCTTCCTTCGAGACACGCGCCGCCTCGAGCAAGGTCTTGCCATTGACCAACTCCGAGAGCGCGGACCCGGCGGCGATGCACGCGGCGCATCCGTAGACCTTGTACCGCGCATCCCGAAGCGCGTCGTCTTCGATCCGGATCGAGAACCGCGCAATGTCGCCACACGCGGCATCACCGGACTCCCCGAGGCCGTTGGGTTCGGGAAGATCGCCGACGTTGCGGGGGCGAACGAGATGCTCTATGACTTCGGGGCTGTAGGTTTCGGGCATCGGGCCTCAGATCTTGGTTAGTGGGGATAGCTCGCGCAGTTGCGTTGTGGCCGTGGAGAAGGCTTCGAGAAAGCTGTCTATCTCCTGGACCGTGTTGTCTTTTCCGACCGAGATCCTGACGGCGGAGAACGCCTCGTGCTCGCCCTGCCCCATCGCAAGCAATACCGGAGACGCCTTGTGTCCGGCGGACGCGCACGCGGAACCACTCCCGACTTCATATCCCAGCGCATCCAGAAACAGGACGAGGCTCTCCGCCTCGACGCCCTCGACCGTCAGATGAACACTATTGGATAGACGCCTCTCCGGGTGGCCGTTCAGCGACACGCCAGGCAGCGCCGTGGCGCCGGCGATGATTCGGTCGCGTAGACCGGTCTCGCGCCGAACCCGCTCGTCCAACTTCTCCCGCGCCCGACGCGCCGCCGCGCCGAGACCAACGATGCCAGCCACGTTCTCGGTGCCACTCCTGAGACCCTTTTCCTGCCCGCCACCGAAGACAACGGAATCCAGGCTCACGCCGCCGCGGACATAGAGGGCTCCGGCGCCCTGCGGCCCGTATAGTTTGTGTCCCGAAAGAGCGAGCGTCGCGACGGAAATTCGTTCCACGTCTATAGGCGCGCGTCCGGCGGCCTGCACAGCGTCGGCGTGCAGCGGAACTCCCCGCTCCGCGCAGGTTTCGGCCAACTCTTGCATGGGCTGGACCGTGCCGACCTCGTTGTTCGCCCACATCACGGCGGCGAACGCGGTGTCGGGACGCAGCGCGACGGCCAGCTCATCAAGGTCAACCAGTCCATCGGCGTCCACCGCGAGCCAGAATACCTCCCAGCCGGAACTTTCGAGATGCCGCGCCGTCTCGCGCACCGCCGCGTGCTCTATCTGGGAGACGACGATGTGACGCTTCCCGCTGTCCTCGACTGCGCCAGCCAGCCCCAGGAGCGCCAAATTGTCCGCCTCCGTGCCGCCGCTCGTGAAGAAGACCTCACCGGCGGAGGCGCCGATGAGCGCGGCCACCGATTCGCGGGCCTCCTCGATAGCTTCGCGCGCCGCGGCCCCCGAGGCGTGCAACGAAGAAGGGTTCCCGCGCCGTCCCTCCAGGTGCGGAAGCATGGCTGCAAGCACCCGCTCGTCTAGCGGCGTGGTGGCGGCATGATCCAGGTAAACTCGCTGTTCCATAATCCATCCGAGTTTAACCCACGCCGCCGAAATTTCATCCGCAATAGCTGGGCAGCCAGTCAGCCGGTCAGCGATCAGCAAGGAAGCGCAGTGCGTTGCTCTCCGTCGCTACATGAACCCCGCGCCCCGGAGTGGAGCCATCGGAAGTCTCCATCGTGGCGCAATAGCTACGCGGTGATCAGGTGAAATGCCGACCAGCTACTACACCGTGATGGTCGCGGCGACGGCACCGCCGGAATCGAGGAGGGCGAGTTGGTCGCCGGGGGCGAGTTCCAGGGCGTCGCCGCCCTCGAAGACGCCTTCGACGCGGTCTCCGTCCGCGTCAACGACGCTCGGGAGGCGGCCCACAGAGGTGCTCTCCTCGGGCTGAATGAGGACGTCGCCGTTGATCTGGACGCCCACGGAGTCAGGGTTGACCTCGCCAGTCTCGATGTCGAGCACGCGCAGGCTGAAGCCCTGGAGGTTGATCTCCTGGTCGCTCTGGTTGGCAATGGTGATGTACTCCAGGCCGCCGCCGCTGTCCGTAAGCTCCAGTTGGTCGATCTGCGCGTCAATGTCGCTAGTGTTGCTCTCGACCTCGATGGCAGAGAGGTCGAACAGCGCCTGGCTGAGGACGGCTCTCGGTGTGTATCCCTGAAACAGGTTGTCTATGACGTACTGCTCGCTGCTGGGCGCCAGGGTCACCACGTAGGGCGTAATGCCGACGCCTAGTTGGGCCGCGAGGGTTCCGTACTGGCCCTCATCCAGGCCCTCGCTCGTCTCGGCGGCGCCGGGGTTGGTTATCTCGTAGGTAAAGAACTCTACCGTCGGATACTGCTGGTTCAGCCTGTCCATGGCCCGTTGGACCTTGGCGTCGGGCTGCAGGCCCTGCGGGTAGAACGGGTCCTGGCTCTCCTTGTAGAACTGGACCGCGATCAGGGCTCGCCTCTGGTACGCGGCCCGGAAGTCCGGCGGGATGGGCTGCTCCGTGTTGAGCGTGAACGGGGTATCCTGGAACGTCTCGGACTGCCCGGCGCCCACGGTGGCAGCCGCCGCCGAAGCCGTGGCCGCCGTCGATGCGCTGCTCGTCGCGGTGGCGGGCGGAGAACTGGCCGTGTCGTCGCCCCCACCGCACCCGGCGACCAGAAAAGCCATCAGTGCAATCATCGGAAGCAGAGCAGCCCTCATAGTCAAATCCTCGACCCCATCCCCTAGTATTGGCCGACTATCGCAATCGGTCGGTTGCCCGAAGATCCTCCCACGCGACCGGAACCATTCGCAAAGTTACCATAGCCGCGATGAGGCCACAATCGCGTTCGGAGAATACGGCTCCGTCAATCGCCGCGCCACGACGCGGGGTTTGTTCTACCATTGAGTCTTCGTGGTTAGACATATGAAAGGAGAGGCGCTTGAATCCTTACAGGACCCGCGCGGCTGGCGAGTTACGGGCTGAGAACGCCGGGGAGCGAGCGCGGCTCGCCGGATGGGTACACCGCCGCAGGGATCACGGGGGTTTGATCTTCATTGACCTCCGCGACCGATGGGGGATCACTCAGGTAACCTTCGACCCGGATCGCGCCGAATTGTTCGCAGCCGCCGAGAAATTGCGCCCGGAATGGTCCATCTCCATCGAAGGCGAAGTGACCCGCCGCCCCGAAGGCAACCAAAACCCGGAACTTCCGACCGGCGAGATAGAAGTCGAAGCAAACGAATTGCGGGTGCTCAACGAGAGCGCGACGCCGCCGTTCGAGATCGACCGCGAACGGGACGTGGATGAGATCCTACGCCTCAAATACCGGTATCTCGACCTGCGCCGCGCCCGCATGAGAGACAATATTTTGTTCCGTCACCGCGTCGTCAAGCACATGCGCGACTACCTGGACGAACGCGGATTCGTGGAGATAGAGACTCCTCTCCTGACGGCCTCCACCCCGGAAGGCGCCCGCGACTATCTGGTCCCAGCCCGCCTGTATCCGGGTCAGTTCTACGCGCTGCCACAATCCCCACAGCAGTTCAAGCAGCTTCTGATGGTTGCTGGTTTCGAGCGGTACTTCCAGATCGCGCGGGCTTTGCGCGACGAGGACCAGCGCGGCGACCGCCAACCCGAGCACACCCAACTCGACCTGGAGATGAGCTACACGACCCAGGATGAGGTTCTCGACCTGATCGAAGGTCTGTACATAGAAATCGTCGAAGATCTCTCAGACAAGAAACTACTCACCAAACCCATCCCACGCCTCAAATACGCCGAGGCGATGACCCGCTTCGGCTCCGATAAACCCGACCTGCGCTTCGGCCTGGAACTGAAGGACGTGTCGGAGATCGCCCGTTCCTCGGAGTTCAAGGTATTCCGTGGAGCGGTCGAGGCGGGCGGCTCCGTGCGCGGCATAGCGGTCGGGGAACTTGGCGACCTCTCGCGCCGCGAGATAGACGAGCTTACC
>JACDGB010000467.1 GCA_013815485.1 Rubrobacter sp. | reverse complement strand
GAGTAGGGCGAATCGTGGTTGGAGCCGCGGATAACACGAACCGGTAAGCCGTTCTGCTTGCTAAGCGCGAGGGCCCTGTTTCCGCGAGTGAAAGGCTGGTCGTGGATCTGCTGACCAGTGTTCTGATCCCTTCCCCCGTGACCGGTGTAGATAAGCAGGTCTCCGTGGTCAGCGTCGTCTTCGTATCCGCCAGAGAGAACGATAGACTCCGCGCCCTCTGTTTGGCTTCCGGAGATGCCTGCCTGGGTCGGCACGTGCACCCTGCTCTCGTTGAGTTCGGCGCGATCCTCAAAGTGGCTTCCTTCAGGATACCCGGGTACGTGTCCGAAGATTCGTTGCGCCATACCGAAACCTACCGGATTATGCTCTACTCAAGATTTCGCACTCAACGTGGCCACGACGAGCATTATATTCAGTAGCCGCACCACAGGCTAGAATCTAGATTATCGGCTTTTTAACGGGAGAGCAGATGTTCGAAGTCGCGATTATGGTCGAGGGTCAGGAGGGTATCGGCTGGGACCGCTGGCGGCGGCTGGCGCGGGCCGTAGAGGATCTCGGCTACGCAGGGCTCTACCGCTCCGACCACTTCCCAAACGACCGGACGGGCCCGCACCGGGACGCCCTGGAGTTGTGGGTCTCGCTGACGTGGCTGGCGGACAACACCGAGAGGATCGAGTTCGGGCCGCTGGTCTCGCCGGTCTCTTTCCGCCACCCGGTTATCACCGCCTGGCAGGCCTCGGCTGTGGACAGGCTCGCGGGCGGGCGCCTGCGGCTCGGCGTCGGGGCGGGCTGGATGGAACGGGAGCACGACGCCTTCGGCTTCGACCTGCTCGATACCGACCGCCGCTTCACCCGCTTCGAGGAGGGGCTGGAGGTCGTGACCCGGCTGCTCAGGAACGAGGAGCCGGTCTCCTTTGACGGCGAGTTCTACCGCCTGGACGATGCCCTGCTGATGCCCCGCTCGCCGAGGCCCGGCGGCATACCGATAGTCATAGGGGGCAACGGCCCGCGCCGGACGCTGCCGCTTGCGGCCCGCTACGCCGATGAGTGGAACGGGGTCTTATTGACGGCCGATGAGTTCTCGGACCTCAACACCCGGTTGGACGGGTTGTTGCGCGAGGCCGGGCGTCCATCCGAGGAGGTGCGCCGGACCCTGATGACGCGGGCCGTCTTCGGCCGCACGCAGGCGGATGTGGACCGCAAGCTGGATGGTATTCCCCGCGAAGATCTGGACGCCGCCGTCATCGCCGGGACGGCGGACGAGTTCGTCGACCGGCTCGGCTGGCTCTCCGAAGCCGGGGTGCAACGGGTGATGCTTCAGTGGCTGGAGGTGGAGGATCTCGACGGCCTAGAGGCCATGTCGGAGAACGTCCTGCCGCACCTTTGAGGTCCGGCCGGGTGGCGGGCCGTCCGCCGAAGGAGCATAATCCGCGCATGGAGCCGCGCGCCAGGCTGGTCGGGTTCAACCACGTTGCCGTCGAGGTCGATAATGTCGACGAGGCGCTCGAGTTTTACGGGCGCATTTTCGACTTCGAGTTGCGCGGGCGTGGGCCGAAGATGGCATTCATTGACGCCGGGGACCAGTTTATCGCCGTATCCGGAGAGAGGACGCAGCCGCCCGACGGGCATCGGCACGTGGGCATCGTGGTGGATGACAGGAAGGCCGTTCGGCGGGCGCTCAGGGAGATGGACGTGGAGATTCTGCCGGGAAGGGGCCTGGACTTTCTAGATCCGTGGGGCAACCGCTGGCAGGTGGTCGAGTACCGCGACGTCCAGTTCACCAAGGCCCCGGAGGTGCTTCGCGGCATGGGCCTGGGCGACCTGGAGAAGTCGCCCAATGCCCTGGAAGAGCTGCGCAAGAAGGGCCTGGCCAGTCCACCTCGGGGACCGGCGGCGGAGGGGGGCTAACCCGTGTCACGAACCACCGGGAAGGCCGTGGTCAACGGCGGGGAGCTGTACTACGAGGTCTCCGGTGACGGGGCGCCGCTGGTACTGGTCCACGCCGGGATCTCGGACAGCAGGATGTGGGATGGACAGTTTGAGCCTTTCACCCAACATTACCGGACCATCCGCCACGATCTGCGGGGTTTCGGCCGTTCCCCGATGGTTGAAGGTCCCTACTCCCACCACGCCGACCTGCTCGCCCTGCTCGACACCCTGGACGTCGGGCGGGTCTCTCTCGTGGGCTGCTCGATGGGAGGCGGCGCGGTTATAGATTTCGCGCTCGAGAACCCACAGAGGGTCGAAGCGCTGGTCCTCGTGGACTCAGCGGTAGGCGGCTTCGAGTTCGACGAAGAGCCGCCTGAGGAATGGGATGAGCTGGTCGCCGCCGACG
>JACDGB010000466.1 GCA_013815485.1 Rubrobacter sp. | reverse complement strand
GGGGTATTGTCGCCAGTGTTCGTCCGGTCCACCGGGCTCCTGACGATGGACTTCCGCAGGTAGCCCTCTTCGTAGCCACGCCTGACGCCCTCGTCTATGGCTTCGGAGATCTCGCCCCCGACTACGCGAACCTCGCTCCCCAACTCGACGAAGAACACGGCGTACCCCGTATCCTGGCAGAAGGCGACGCATCGTTCGCGGGCGACCTCGGCGTTCTCTAGCAGCCGTTCCAGCACCTCTTGTCCCAGAGGAGATTCCTCATCCCTGAGCGCGCGCCGCAGGGCGGAGAGGTGATCCTCCGTCAAGCGGGTATTCGCCTCGATGCACAGCTCGCGCACCACCTCCGTCACGCTCTCCGCCGGTATCTCTCGCAACGTCTCTCCTTCCCAACTCCGTCCACGCCGAAGCATAGCACCGTCCCGGCCTATCCGATCCAGAATCGCGCCGGAACCAGCCCAGCGAGAATACCGTCAATTATAGTTGACAAATATCGAATCGTCAATTATAGTTGACACATGGATGGAAAGATGAGGACGCGGGTTGGTGGGCAGGATGATCCCAGGGATGGTCTGGAGTCGGTGGTGGCCCTGAGGCGGACGCTGGAGGCGGTGGAGGCGGCGCAGGTCGAGAACGCCATCATCGCGGGATGGTCGTGGGCGAGGATCGCTGAGGTGTTGGGCGTCAGCAAGCAGGCCGTGCATAAGAAGCACGCGAAGAGGATCCGGGACAGGTATCCGGGAGAAGGGTCGAGAAGGAAGGGGAAGGGCGCGTGATCTTCAACCGTTTCACCAGGGAGTGCCGAAGGTGCGTGGAGGCCGCCGTGGACGAAGCCAGGATGCTGGGCCACGACTCGGTGGGCGATGAGGACCTTCTGCTCGGGATCTTGAGCGCGGACGAGGGGATAGGCGCCGAGGCGCTCTCCGCGTCGGGTGTAACACTCGACGCTGCGCGCCAGGAGTCCGAAGCGATGCTCTCCGAGGCACTGTCTTCGGTCGGTGTCTCCCTGGAAGAGGTGCGCCGGGAGGTGGGGAAAACCTTCGACATGCGCATACCCCGAGGCCGCCGGGTCCCTTTCTCCCCCCGGGCCAAGAACGCGCTGGAGCGGGCGTTGAGGGAGGCGGTGCGGTTCAGAAACGGCCACATCGGCACCGAGCACGTCCTGCTCGGGATCCTGCGCAACGAGGACGGGACGGCCGTCAGGATGCTGGCCCACATGGGCGTATCGTCGGAGGCGCTGGAGGACCTGCTGTGCGAGGCGCGCTGAATGGCCGCCGGCTAACCTCGCTTCATCCCCGCCGACACCGGTAAGTCGGCGAGGAGGCGGAGCAGCGTCACTAACCGGCGGAAGCTACTGACCCATCGCCGATGAGCTTCTGTTGTCGAGAGAGGGCCGGAGCGCCGCGCTCTAGCCGTCTTTGCTCCTCTCGAAAGCCTCGACGGTTGGTTCGATGCCTGTCGCGCCGACGACCTCCTTCCAGGCGTCGAAGCCGTGCTGGAAGGCTACTATGCCTGCTTCGGGAATGGACAGCTCTATGGCTTCGAGCACCTCTCCCGCCGTAGCCCCGGCCTCAAGGGCGGCGTTGACGTGGCTCTTTATGTGGCCTTTATCTGAGCGCATTACCGTCAGGCTCAGGACGAAGAGTAGCTCCTTCGTCTTGCGGTCTAGGAGCCGGTCTTTGAGATACACCGCTTCGATCAGGCCGTTCAAAGCCCGCAGCGCGTCGAAGTCTTGCTCCGCCAATACCTTGTGATAATCGAGGACATAACCTCGCTTCTGCACCAACTCGTCCAAATACGCCCGACGCTCATCCATGCTCGTCACGTTGTCCTCCTCTTCCGGGTATCCGGCCAGTTATGTTCACGTTAGCATTGTTGGAGAGGACATGGGGGCGGCGGCATCCGGCGTTTGTTAGAATTCGGGCCACGAGTGGCGTAGGCGCGTCGGCATGAACCGTCGTGCGCCCGGCGGCCCTTTCCGGGCCGAAAACATGGGGTGAAAGGGACGATACATGGACGTAGCTGAACGCAAGGAGACGTTGGGGAACTTCGGCATCGGGCATCTCGGCGCGGTACACGAGAACCTGCCACCGGCCCGGCTCGTGGAGGCGGCGGTCAGGCGGCGCGAGGGCATGATCTCGGCCTCCGGCGCATTGGTTGCCCGAACCGGCAAGCGCACGGGACGCTCCCCGAAGGACCGTTTCATAGTCGAGAGCGACACGACCCGCGAGAAGGTAGCGTGGGGCGCGGTCAACCAATCCGTCTCGCCGGAGAAGTTCGACCGCATACTCGGGCGGGCGATGTCGTACCTGGAGAACCTCGACGAGGTCTACGTGGTGG
>JACDGB010000108.1 GCA_013815485.1 Rubrobacter sp. | reverse complement strand
GCCCGTACGTGGCAGTCCGGGACCACGTACTCTTGCCCTTCGCAAGCAAGTTGGCTGAAGCCGATATGGAGATGGCGCCCCGCCTCTCGCCCGAGGTTCTTCGCGGCGTCCTGGATCTCGTGCCAGACGAGTGGCTCCAGGACGAGTCGGGTTTCGAGGGCGCGGAGGAGGTCCGCGCCGCCTACGCCGAGTATTTGACGGCTCGCTTGGTGAAGCCCCGTCCCTGGGTACGCGCTTTGGATGAAGCCCGTGGGAAGATTCATGAGTAGCCTGTTCGAGTATGCTTTGTTGAGGATCGTGCCTCGTCCCGAGCGTGGGGAGTCTATCAACGCCGGCGTGGTGCTTTACGCGCCCGAGAACGGCTTCCTCGGCGCTCGCGTACACCTTGACACCGAGCGCCTGAGGGCGCTCGACCCCGGTATGGACCCCGAGACCGTGTACGCCCATCTGCGGGCCGTGATCCTGGTTTGCCGGGGTGGCCCCGAGGCGGGCGGCGTCGGCATGCTCCCACCGCGTCAGCGTTTCGGACAGCTCGTTGCTCCGCGCAGCACCGTGGTTCAGCCTTCCTCCGTCCACACCGGCTTCTCCGACGACCCCGAAGCCACGCTGGAGCACCTTCTGCGGGTCATGGTCCACCCGCCGGACGGGGAACGCGGGACGTAGCTCGCCGGGCCTACTCGTCCGCGTCTTCCAGGGTTTGTAAGAACGACACTTCAGGCTGCGGCTGGGCTGCGGCCCGCCAGAACACCGCCGTCTACCGGCAGCGTGGTACCCGTGATCCAACCTGCCCTCTCGCTCGCCAGAAACAGGATCGCCTCCACCACGTCGTCCGGCTGCCCGTGGCGACCCAGGGGATGAAAGGCATTGACGGAATCGAGCACCGCTCTAGCTTGCTCGGGTGTCATGAACCGCTCGTAAGCCGGGGTCTCGACGAACGCAAGCGCCACGGTGTTGACCCTTATGTTGTCCTTCGCCAGCTCGACGGACAGGTTCTTGGTAAGAGCGTGGCGTCCGGCCTGAGCCGCTGAGTAAGCGCTGGTCGGCGTGGTGGATATGGCGTCCACGGCCCACATGGAGCCGACGCTAACAATCGCCCCTCCACCGCGTCGCCTCATCTCGGCAACGGCGGCCTGGGAGGTGTAGAAAGTGGGTCTCAGGATGGAATTCATCGCCTCCTCGAAGTCCTCCTCACGCTCTTCCTCGAAGGGCTTGACCCTGAAGATGCCGGTGCTGTTGACGAGCACATCCACTCCGCCAAAGCGCTGAATAGCCGCGGCGACGAGGGCTTTAGCCGTCCCTCGCTTGCTCACGTCGCCCGCGAAGAGTTCGACCCGCTCGCCTGACGGGTCCAGGTCCTCCTTCGCCGCGTCCAAGACCTTCTGGCGGCGGCTGTTGAGCACGACTCCCGCCGCGCCTTCTTCCAGGAACCTTCTCGCGGCGGCCTTGCCGATTCCTCCACCCCCGCCTGTGATGAGCACCACCTTGTTCTCGAAATCCATCTCTCTACCTCCTTTGAACCAGACGAGGCAGCCAACGAGCCACCCCCGTCGTGGTTTCCGTGCTAATCGCCCCCAGCTTGTCTCAGAGATCAGCTTGGCGCGTTCGCCCTACCGTCAGGCGACTGCGGCACCGCTCTCGGTGGGCAGCCCGGCGTCGATCCAGCCCTGCTTGCCCTCCTCGTAGTCGTAGACGTGCTGGTAGCCCAAAGCGTCCAGGCGCCTGGCAACCTGGGGAGAGTTCTGGCAGGCTCTGTTCGAGCAGTAGACGACGATCTCCCGCGCCCTGTCGGGCAAAAGCGTCGGGGCGAGCTCGTCCACCTGGTCGTGAGGCATGTTCAACGCACCCGGCAGGTGCGCTTCCTCGTAATGCCCGGCTGGCAGAGCCTCGACGATAACGAGATTCTCACCCTTATCGAGCTTCGCCTTCAACTCCTCCCTGTCGATTGTGGTAGCCACTGTTCTTTCATCTCCTCTCTTCAAAAACTCGTCGTATCTACAACGAATAATAGTGTACCAGCAATTCGTTGTATCTACAACTGGTTTTAGGTAGAATCTCATTGTGGACGAGAAGGCGGACAAAGAGGGTGGGGAGCTCAAGGTCGTAATGGTCGTAAGTGAGGGCCTTGAGCAGAAGCGCAACGTCGCCTGGCGGACCTTCCTCACGGCTCATGCGGTGGCAATCGAGAAGATCGAGCGGGATCTGGCCGAAGCCGAGGTCTTGCCACTCAGTTGGTACGATGTTTTGCTGGCGCTCTACGAGGCGCCGGACCATAAGCTGCGCATGCACGAGCTCGCTGGCGCCATACTGGTCACTCGGGGAGGCTTGACCCGGCTGGTAGCGCGGATAGAGAAGGCTGGGCTTTTAAGCCGGGAGCCGGACCCGGCCGATGGCCGGGGACTCCACGCTGTTTTGACCGGGGAAGGTCTCGAGTCTTTGAGGAGCACCTGGCCGGTCTACGCCGGGGGTATAGCCGAGCACTTCGGGCGTCACCTCACCGATGAAGAGGTCGAGGTCCTCGACCGGGCGCTGCGCCGGATGCTCGCCGCCGCCAGGGAAGGCTGAACTCCCTACGCCTCCGACGACCAGTACCGGCTTCCGGTCGGCCGTTGTTTGGTTAAATCAGAATCTTAAAGTCTCGCGTGCTTCTTTCTTATACTCACCATCGGGCGGAAGATTTACCTACCGCTCTCCGGTAGCATCCTATCGGCAGCCGAAAGTGAAAGGAGCATCCCGCTTGACGCTCTACGCCCTGAATCTGTTCGACCTGGCGGACAACGCCCTGTACCGCGAGTATTCGCGCCATTTACCCGCTGCCGTCAAGAAGCACGGCGGACGTGTCGTGGCGCTCGGCCGGCTGGGGGAGGCGCTGGATACCGGCGGCCCGGAGGTCGAGCCGCATCGGGGATGGTTAGGAATGCTCTCCGAGGAAGTCGAAGAGAGCTTGCCGGAACTCCTCGGGCTTCTCGACGTGCGGCGAGTGCCCGCAGTCTTCGATCACTTGTTCCCGGTAGCTCCCGCTATTCTGGACGTACGCCTCGAGCACGGCGCGTGTCTGGGAGACCATCGGCTGCGGGGGATACACTTCCTCCCCCGGCCACCCCGGCACCACTCCTATCTGGCCGAGGTAGCCAAAGTCCAGGAGCGAGGTGTCGGAGACGAGCGCGTCGTCTGCGCCCCGGATCCAGAGCACGGGAGGCTTCGGGTCTATCCCGGCGAAGCCTCCGAGGTCGCAGTATTTGGGCGAGATGGCGTTGTTCATGCCTCCCTTGCCCGGCGCCACGTTCGGCCAGTTGTCGGAAGGAGTCGCGTCCCCCGGGTAGTTTCCTTTCGCCACCTTCGTGGAGAGCATGGAGGAGAGCAGGATCTCCTCCCTCTCCTTCGGTACCCTGAAAGGAGGCTTGAAGTAGAAAGCGTTCATCACGTTGCGAGGGGAGTTCAGATCCTCCTCGCTCCGGTCGCCTTCTCTCAGGCGTCGTACGAACTCGGGGTTGGCCGTCCCTCCCCCGGACCCGGCGTAATCCGGCCAGCACGGGGCACCGGAGACGTCCCTGGTCCCCCCGAACCCGTAGGGGGACATCGGGTTTACGAGGGTCAGCGAGGCCACCATATCCGGGTGATCCATGGCGTAGCGCACGGCTATCGTGCCTCCCACCGACCAGCCGACCAGGTGGATCTTCTCGTCCTCCAGCCCCAAGGCGCCTGCCAGAGCGTAGAGGTCGTCGGAGAAGTCCGCGAGACCACGCGTGGCGTCCAACGTCTTCGTCTCCGAGCCGCCGAACCCTCTCAGGTCGGGGGCGAGGCCTCGGTAGCCGGCTTCGCCGGGCAGCGCCGCCAGGGTCTCCTCGAAGAAGCGCGAGGAGGAGACGTTGCCGTGGACGAAGAAGACCGGCGCTCCTCCTTCGGCGCCGCCGGACAAGAGGCGCGTCCTGAGCCGGGGGGTGTCCACGATATTTGCAGCGACTCCTTCGAGCAGCGACGAATCAGCCACGCGTTACCTCCTGCTGTTCGTTCATCTTTCCGAATCCCCTCTGGTCATCGTTTTCTCTTTACCCGGTAATTTCCCAGACGTTCCCGACGCAACCTTCGAGAGAAGCAGAGTTTAGACGAAGGTCGAACCACCGTGAAACCGGACACCCGCTAGAAGTCCCGTCCCGTGAGATGCTTCAAAGCCTTTTGCCGGTCTGGGCCTGCCCCAAACGCCTTGCCGATGCGTGGCCCGGAGAGCATGATTCGAACTCTCGGCGAGTCCTTGCGTGGTGCATCGCTCGGATAGTACACCGGAATGGGTTATCGCCCGCCGACGTGGATGATGGGGCGCCGCTCGGGGGCCGGCTCGACCTCCCTCAAGACCTCATGGGTGATCGGGGCTGTGTCCCCCTCCCCGAAGAGGAGGTAGCGGAACAGGTACACGATGGGGTTGCCCTCGGTCCAACCGAAGTAACAGTGCGGCGTCTTGCCGGTCGTGTCGCGCAGATGGAGCAGGAAAGCGGCGATGGCGTTCGGCACGGTCGAGCTCTTGATGCATAGCACCCGGTGTCCGCCGACCTCTACGCCCCTTACCTCTAACACGTCTGCGAATTCCGAAGGATCGTCCACTTCTACCTCCAGGAAGAGGATCGGCTCTTGGGCCGGGATGTGGTTGTCCCCGCGCTGCTCTCTTACTTTCAGGTTGTACTCGCGCTCGTCGCCCGCCTGGCGCTGGTTCGCGACGAGGTGAATGTGGCTCTTGTTAGCTACTTCGCCGATAAACCTTTGGGCCTCCTCGTCCATCTCTATTCTCTCCGTGCGCAGCTCGGTCGTGCGCAACACCCGCGAGATGAGCGAGGTGAGGAGGATCGCCCCGATGAAGAACGAGGCGATTATGATGCCATCGGGCCGCTGTATCACGTTGGCTACCAGGGCATACACGAACACGAAGACGACCGACCCGAAAGCGAATGCTCCTCGCTTCGATCCCCCGTGCCAGGCAGCCAGGGTCACTGCGACGCCCGCCGAGGTCATCATCGCCAAGACGCCGGTCGCGTAGGCCCCGGCCTGGGCGTTAACGTCGGCCCCAAAGATGATCGTGATCGCGATGGCGACGGCGATGTAGACCAGCACCAACGGACGGACCGCCCGCGCCCAGTCGGGGGCCATGCCGTAGCGGGGCAGGTAACGAGGCACTATGTTCAAGAGTCCGGCCATCGCCGAGGCGCCCGCGAACCACAGGATCGTGATCGTGCTCAGGTCGTAGATCGTGCCGAACACGCCGCCCAGGTACTCGTGCGCCACGTACGCGAGGGCTCGTCCGCTGGCTTCGCCGCCGGACTCGAACTCCTCGAGGGGTATGAGTACTGCCGTCACGAAGCTGGACGTGATCAGGTAGAAGCTCATGATCAGGGCGGCGGTGGTCAGCATTTTGCCTGCGTTGCGGATGCGGCCCACGGGTCGCTCCGGCTCATCCCCTTCGCCGCCGCGCACGAGCGGCATCAGGCTCACGCCGGTCTCGAAACCCGAGAGCCCCAGGGCCAGCTGCGGGAACACCAGCAGCGACACGCCGAGCATCGCCAGCGGGCTGCCGTAGTTGGAAAACAGCGCGCTTTGCCAATTGGCGAGGTTTTGGGGTTGGGTAGCGATCTCGTACAGGCCGACGGCCACGACGACGAGGTTCAGAGTCAGGTAGGCCGCGACCAGGAACACCGCTATGCCGATCGCTTCTTTGAAACCCTTGAGGAAGACCGCCCCCAGCAGCGCCAGCAGCACCAGGGTGATGGCGACCTCCTGGCCGTGGAAAAACTCTGGCACCAACGGGTTCTCGACGACGTGGGCCGTGGCGTCCGCCGAGGAGAGGGTGATCGTGGCCAACCAGGCTGTCGCCACGAACCCCAAAAGGCAGAGCACGAACAGCTTGCCCGTCCAGAACGAGAGCAGGTCTTCGAGCATCGAGATCGAACCCTGCCCGCGCGGGCTCTTCTCGGCGACGCGGCGATACATGGGCAGCATCCCAAAGAGCGTTAGCAACACGATAAGCAGGGTAGCAACCGGCGAGAGCGCCCCGGCCGCCAGGCCCGCGATGGCGGGTATGTAGCCGAGCGTGGAGAAGTAGTCCACACCGGTGAGGCACATGACCTGCCACCAGGAGTGCTGCTCGGGTCCCTCCTTCGCCGCCCGGCCTTTTGGCTCTACGGCTCGGGCTTCGAGCAACCAACGGGCGAACCGTCCGGTGATGCTCTTCGGAGGATCCGTTGATTCGGCCACTGCCACTCCTGAATGGGTTGGTTACTTACGGCCGGTCGGAGATTCCCTCGGTGTCTTCACTGCGGGCCGCCTCGTACGTCTGCCGGGTCACCCGCTTGGTCCCCACCTTGATCCAGAGCGCAGCGGCGCCCAGGCCCAAGGCGAGCACACCGGCCGCGAAGACCGCCATCCCCACGAAGCTTTCCGAAGTTCCCAGTACCAGCCCCGCCAGGTACAATGCGAGGCCGATAGCCAGGATGAG
>JACDGB010000465.1 GCA_013815485.1 Rubrobacter sp. | reverse complement strand
TTCGAAGATAGCTCCTAGCTCGTCCCTCATCCTCATGAGCGTGTTGCCCTTCGGGAAGGCGGCTTTGGCGATGCGGGCGGTCTCTTCGGGGACCGGATCTACGGGACGGGGGTGCAGGCACATGATCCCTCCGGAGGGTGGGTTTGCAGATTTCCCGCCAGTATGTGCCGACCCCGACGAATTCGCCAGCAGTATCGAGAGTGAGGGCAGACCCCGCCAACAAGTGGTTGACGCCAGCGTGCAATCCGCCCCGCAAGAAACCTCTCGTAGTCGCGACGCGTATCCGACCGCCCGTGGCGGAAAGTCCGCCGTGTCCGCTGCTAGACAGCCTCCATGTAAGCGAAAAGCGCCTGCTGCAGGGCTTGCGGTCGCCGAGGTTTGCGGGGTGCGTACTCCTCCTTCCTCAGAGCCTTCAGCCATCCGGCCTCTCCGAGGATGGTGAGCCCGAACAGCCGCGGCTGCGCAAGGCTCCGCCGATGGGCCGTCTCGAACAGGCGCGGACTCCTCACCTCCCGCAGCCGGTTCGCCCGCGCGGAGTAGTCGGCGTCGTAGCGGGCGAGGATGTCCCCAGCGAACTCCACGAAGAGGCTCTCCGCTCCCAGCCATAGGGCGACCTCGCTGTGGGCGAGTCCTTCCTCGGCGTAGATCTTCCAGTGTTTCAGCCGGGCGTAGCCCGATGCGTCCAGAACGCGGGTGAACCTGGTCGAGAAGAAAGCTCTCTGGAGATCCTCCGGCCTGTGGCGGACGCCGGCGAGGAAGCCCAGAACTTCCGAGGGGCTATGGCGACCGTCCGTCCTGGCCCGGTGCGCCCAGTGTTTCTGGGTGTTGTATTGCTCGACCCATCGGTCGTGAGCGGCGACGAGCTCTTCCCAGCTTTCGGCTTTGGCGAAGTAGTAGTCGGCCATCCTCCTCTGGATATTGAAGGTCGTTTCTATGAAATTCTGCCAGGGTCTTCTCTTCTCGATCACCTCTTTGGTGACGCCCAAGGAGCCGTAGACCGCGTTCGCCTGATTGGCCTTGAAGATGCCCGCCCCGTCGCTGACAAGTATTCGCGGTGAGCCGTACTGTTCCACCGCCGAGTACAGTACCGAAAGGTAGGCGGTGAGGTCCTGGCTGGTGGAGACGGCACTCGCCAGTATGCAGCGGGAGTGGTTCTCCAGGATGGAGATCGAATAGACCTTGCCCACGTCCGGCAAGCCGTGGTCTATGTAGCGGACGTCCACGCTCCAGATCTCATGCCTTTTAGCGGATTGGAAAGGCATCTCCTTCTTCTCTTCGGATCCTCTCTTCGGTTTGTTCAGGCCGTAGAGCTTGCGGTTCACGGCTAGTATCCTCCCGCAGGTGCGGGGGCTGAGGTCGATCCCCATCCGCGCGAGGGCGGCGTGTATGCGAAACTCCCCGAGTTCGGGGTTCTCCTGGAGTTTCCTCACTTCCCGCATCGCCCTCAGATCTACCTTGCTGACGCCTCTGGGTCGCCCGAGGGGTTTGTCCGAAAGGCCGGACTCGCCCTCTTGCACCCAGCGTTCGAGGATGTTGTAGATAGTCTGACGAGTGGTCTTGAGGTAGCTTGCCATGGCGGTTGGAGTCCAGCCCTCGGCGTGCAGCCTCACCACGGCCGTCCGGCGCTCCCGGCCTTCGGGCATCTCGTGGTAGGGTGGGAAATGCCTCTTTGGAAACAGGGGCGCGGGTTCTTCCCGCAGCACCGCCTTGACGGTGTTCTTGGAGGGCTTCTTTCCGAACTGCACGTAGCAGATGGCGGCGATCTCGCCCAGGTCCAGGGGAGGGTGCTGGGCTTTGAGATCCACGATGAGCCGACGGATCTGTGGCTTCAGTGTCGGTCCTCGCCCAGCGCGGAACAAGCTCGGTACGCCCTCATCGTCGAAGCGATGGGCTTTCTCGTAGAGGGTGCGCTCAGCGGCCCCCGTCTGCCTGGACCGCTCGGCGGGCGAGTCGCCGAAGACCACGATCGGTCGCAGCAGTTCGTACTCTCGCTGCTCGTGCCACGGCAAAAGCGGCTCGATTAGCGCCCATTCTTCGGTGTGCTCCACTCGCTGGCGCCTGCTCATCCACGACCCCCTCCCCTGGGCGACGCCCGGTATCCTCCCACCGATCTCCCGAGCAGGCGTCGCGGCTGATCCATGCGTTTTTGCTTTGGACGGGAAAGGATGCCACAACCGAGAGTCCGGTGGAAGCGAGAGGTACCGCCGGGTGACTATGCTTCAGACCCGCGGAGCCGATTGCACGCTGGCGTCAACCTATTCCTGGCGAGGTTTGCTCCAGGATCGCATCCACCGCCTCCCGCGCCCCGTTCACGATGCTGAAGACGCCGTCGGGAAGGCCAGCCTCCGAG
>JACDGB010000464.1 GCA_013815485.1 Rubrobacter sp. | reverse complement strand
TATACGAGCATGCCGTGCGCATCCGGGAGATGGGCCTCTTCGACGAGGTGGTGGAGTGCTTCTGGAAAGAGGAGCCTGCCATGCGCCACGTCCTCGACACGGTGGAGTCGGAGGACGTGTGCGTCGTTCCGGCGTTCATCTCGGAGGGGTACTTCACCCAGCAGGTGATCCCACGCGAACTCGGCCTCGAAGGGCCGGTGACGAAAAAAGGCAGAAAAACCGTCCGGTATGCGGGGCCGCTTGGGACATTCGGGCAGATGGAGGGCGTGATCCTTGAGCGCATGGAAGACCTCATGCGCGGCAAGGAAAAACGGCCTGGGAAGACCGCGCTCGTTCTCCTCGGGCATGGGACGGATCTGAATAAAAGCTCGGGCGGCGTGATCTACCTGAACGCCGGACGCATCAGGGAGCGCGGCCTTTTCGACCTCGTGGAAGAGGCGTTTCTGGACCAGGCCCCGGAGGTGAGCGAAGTCGTCGCCGGTGTCGAGGCGGAGAACGTCATCCTGCTCCCCGTCTTCATCGCCGAAGGCTGGCACACGCGAGAGACTATCCCCGAAGACCTCGGTCTCACCGGCGAGGTGACGCAGCGCGAGGATCGCACCATCTTCTACGGCGCCCCGGTCGGCACCCACCCCTCGATGGCCGACCTCATCGCCGACCGCGCCCGAGATGCGTACCGCGCGGCTGATCCCGAGGACGAGGTTGTCCGAAGCGCCTCGTAATACACCTGGTATGGCATCCGGCGCGAGCGAGAACGCTGCCGCCGCGTCCCGCGAGGCTTTCGCCGCCTGGGTGGACGAAGCTCCAGAGGGTCGCGCCTTCGCGCAAGTCCTCGTCCGCAAAGTGGAGAGCGGATACGAGATCCGGCACATGGATGATGCGGATGCCGAGGGCATGGACTTCCACGACGACCCTCGGGCGGCGCGGGAGATCTCACGCCTCACCGAAGCGGGGGAGCATCGTCCGCTCAAAAGCGCTCCGAACCTGCGTCGGGGCTGGTCTTTGCGGGCCGCTGACGCGAGGGAACTGTCGGTCGCCATAAATTACCTTTATCCAGCCGCCATCGTCCACTGGCGCATGGAGCGGGAAGGGAAACTGGAGGTTACGAGTTACCGGGAGAACGCGGCGCGGCAGAGCGGTATCTACAAGAGGGTCCAGCGTCTCTCCGACGAGGGCGTCCAGAACGCGGCGAGGGCGTGCTGCGAAGATAGCGTGTGCCTGAAGACGGTTCGCTGGGACGTGGACGCTGAGACGCCGCTTGCGATGGACCGTGGGGAGGGGGAGATCCCCTGCCCCGAGCCGTGCAGCCTCTTCGTCGCCTTCGCCCGGCGCGCACGGCTCTTCGAGCGCGAAGAACGGGAACGCGACGCGGCTGGCCTCACCCCGTCCGAGAGAGAAGACCTCGCCGCTCTCGTGGAGGCTGCGGCCGATGGCGAGACCACGTTTGCCCGCGAGGCGGAGTTCGAGGAGCCCCGCAACGAGCGCCGGATACGATATCGTCGTCTCACCCTGGTTTCCAGGCTACGCAACGGAGAATGAGCCTGACTTCCGAATTTGAAGATTCACCACCGGCCAACGATGCGATGCTCGTACAGCTCGTGCGTGGCTATCTGGGACGGCGGAGGTTCGGGGGCTCGTCCCGGATCAGCATCAGTTCCTGCAGGTTTGTCGTGACGTTGCACGGGAGCGTGCCGAGCCGGGAAGAGGTATTGGCCGTCGAGAATGCCGTCAGCCGTGTTCCGGGCGTGCGCGGCGTCGAGAACAGGTTGAGGGTTCGCGCGGTTCCGGCACGATCGTAGTCCTGGATCGTGTTTTCGGCCACGGGATCGAGGGTATGATTTTTGCTCATCCGAAAAACATCGAGGATACGGAGGTTATCCGTGCTTGGCAGAGTAGCCAAAACAGCGGTCGGCACGAAGACCGGCAGGAGAGCGAGCAAGAAGGTAATCAAGACCGCCGTCGGCACCAGGACGGGCAGGAAAGCACTGAAAACCGGGGCCAGAGTCGCTGCAAAATCCGGCAAAGGCATTGTGGTAACAAGCGCGGGCAAAAAGGCCATCAAGGGTATTGGCAAGGCCAAACTGGGCGGTAGGGCTCCGACTTCTCGCGAGCCGTCCAAAACCAGCTACGCGAAGTATGCGCTCTTCGCCCTCGCTGGCTTCGCGGTTGGGGCTTTGATCGCGCGCTCCAGCAAGAACGGCGATGCTTCCTCATCCTACACCGGTACCACGGGCACCCATTCGCCGGACCCCGGCAGCCCCGCTGGGCAGCGCGGCCAGACCTGGGGCTCGGGCACCGCGCTCGGAGGCGTGGGTGGAGGGGCCGCCGCCGGAACCGGCGCGGATCGCAAC
>JACDGB010000463.1 GCA_013815485.1 Rubrobacter sp. | reverse complement strand
ATCCAGAGCCATCCTCCGCCGCTCATCATTCCGTCCATCATGGTTCGTACACTCCCTCTAGATATCTCGCCTACGTACCGAGTGTAAGGGGGCTATCTCAAGGGAGTGTCTAGCGAAGATCAAGATTAGATCAAGATTTTTCAGACTACCGATCCGCGAGCGGCAGCGAGAAAGAGAATCTGGCTCCCTTTCCGGGGCCGGGGCTCTCAGCCCTTATCCTCCCGCCCATCGCCTCGATGAGCGCCCGGGAGATCGCGAGCCCCAGTCCCGAGCCGCCGCGAGCTTCGCTCCGCGAGCGCGACTTCTCGGCCCTGTAGAACCGCTCGAAGACGTGCGGCAGATCCCCGGCAGGGATGCCCGCTCCGGTATCCTTGACCCAGAAGACGACCGCGTTCTCGCGAGGTTCCGCCTCTACGGCGACCCGGTTACCGGCAGGCGTGTGGCGCAGGGCGTTGCCCAGCAGATTGGTCAGGACCTGGACGACCCGGTCTCCATCCGCCGAGACCGGCGGCAGGTTCTCAGGCGCCGCGTTCTCCAGCTCCACGCCCTTCTCATCGAAGAGCGGCGCCATGCGCTCGACCGCGATCCCGACGGCTTCTGCCGGGGAGAGGACCGTTATTTCGAGGTCGAGTTGGCCCGGCTCGGCGTGGGAGAGTCGGCCGAGGTCGTCCACTATACGGCGCATCCGTTCGGCTTCGCCGTATAGCAGCGCCCACGTCTCCTCGGAAGGCTCCACGACGCCTTCCATGAGCCCCTCCATGTAGCCCTGCAACGTCGAGAGCGGGGTGCGCAGCTCGTGAGAGACGTCCCCGATCAACTCCAGCCTCTTCTTCTCCGCTTCCTCCAGAGAAGCCGCCATGGAGTTGAAGCTCTCCGAGAGGGCGCCGAGCTCGTCCGGCTCGCCGACCGGCACGCGCTCGCCGTAGCGTCCGGCGGCGATGCGGCGGGTGGCCGCCATCATGTTCCGTAGTGGCTCCACGATCCTCCGCGACACGAAGAGGCTTGAGGCGGCTGCGATCACCGCCGCTACCGCCCCCGCCACCAGTAGCGAGTAGAGAAGGGTCAACCCGAACGCTCGGCCCACCAAGCCCATCATCCCCTCCATGTCCGACGGTCGCATCATCCCGCCGTCTGTGCCCATCATCCCGCCGTCCGCGCCCATCATCCCGCTCATGAGCCGCCCGAAGATCATGGGCGCTATGAGGTAGAGGGCCGTGAGCAGCGTGAAGGCCGCCACCAGGGCCACGAGGAAGTGGGAGACGAAGAGTCGCGCGCCGAGGCTCCGGTGGGAACGAAGTGGGGTCCGGCGCTTCATGAGTTCTCGAACCTGTAGCCCACGCCGCGCACCGTCCTGACGTAGCGGTTGCCAGCCCCGTCCTCCGCCGCGTTCAGCTTCTTGCGGAGGTTCGCCACGTGCACATCCACCACGTGGTCGTCCCCAAAGTAGTCCTCGCCCCACACCCATTCGAGCAGCCGCCGGCGGCCAAAGACGAAACCCGGCCTCGACGCCAGGGCGAGCAGGAGGTCGAACTCGAGGGCCGTCAGCGACACCTGGTTCTCCCCGAGGCGCACCCGGCGCCTGGCCGGGTCGATCTCCAGCTCCCCAAACGCGAGTGGCTTCTCTTCCTCGGGAGTGGTGGCCGCTTCGCCACGCGGCCTTCGGAGCATCGCCCGCACGCGGGCGACGAGCTCCCCGGGGGAGAAGGGCTTCGTCAGATAGTCGTCGGCGCCCGCCGAGAGTCCCACGATCTTGTCTACTTCCTCTGTGCGGGCGGTGAGTAAGACGACGTACGCATCCGAGAACCGTCTGAGTTCTCGCAAGACCTCTATACCGTCCAGCCTGGGCAGCATCCAGTCCAGGACCACCACATCGGGCTCCACTCGCCGGGCGACCTCTAGCCCGACCTCCCCGTCGAGCGCCTCATGCACCTCATAACCTTCCCGTTCCAGGTATCCTCTGAGCAGGCCGACGAGGTGTCTCTCATCTTCGATTATGAGCACCCGAACATTCACGACCTTATTCTATTCCCGCAGGACTCGTTGCTGGACCGGCCTCCCAACAGCCTAAAAAGACTCACTTTGGGACGACTGCGCCCGCTCCGTACCCGATCCCGCCTCAGCGACTTCTCGTAATTCGCTGCGCTTCTTGATGTGCCACGCTGCAAACGATGGGAGTAGACGGCGCTGAAAGGCGCTCTGTTATACTTTTTGTGGCGTTTTCAAGGCTAGATATCGGGGGGTTATGGGCGCGGACGGGCGATTGACGATATGCCAGATCAGCGACATCCACTGCGGCAGCCCGTACTTCGTCTCCGACCTCCTCGAACGCTCGATCCTCGAAATAAACGACCTG
>JACDGB010000462.1 GCA_013815485.1 Rubrobacter sp. | reverse complement strand
GGCCGCGACGAGCGCGGCTTCTATCAAGATGGTCGCCTTCTCGGCCCGGTGGAGGACTCGCAGGGTTTTCTCCTCGCCCGAACGTGTCAGGCGCAGGACGAGCGAGAGCCAGGAGAGGGCCGTCGATAGGCCGGAGGCGAGGAAGACGGGACCCATGAAGAGCCAGTTGCGTGCCCATATCGGGACGGACGTCGCGCTGAGGAGGTTGCCTGTGTTCGAGCCGACGTTGAGGCCGACAGGCAGCGCGAGTACTGAGAGTAGCCGATCCGGAACCGTCCGAATAAGGAGCCGTGAGAGAACATTGTTCCCGAGCAAGCCATCCTCGGCGGCCTGACGTGTGGCGACCAGCCCGGCCAGATTGCCGAAGACGAGGAGCGACCAACTCTGGACGGACATTGGCGAGCGGAGCTTGATGACGCGCATCATGTTCAAGAAACGCTCCGGGCGTCCGAGGTCCCAGATCAGCAACACCGGACTCAGGATCATGGTGACGAGCACCGTGTAGCGGCTGGCTCGCTGAAGAGCTTCGTCCTCGTGACCGAGCAGTTGTGCCACCGTCGAGAACATATGGGCTCCCGCTCCGAGGCCCCCGATCCAGAAGTAGATCGGGATCTGCCACGTCCAATGCGCGTGCTTGATCGGCGGTATTCCATAATAGTTCTTGTCCTTGCGCTCCGGGTCAGTCTCCGGATGGTGAGAGGTCTCGGGCCGCCCATCACCCTGACCATTGCGCTGCTGGACAGATTCTCGCGTCACTTCGCTCATATCTCTCCTAATCCCTGAACGCCCAAGCCACGACCGCGCCAAGCACCGTGGCCGCAACCGCGCTCGCTATGACCCCGCCCTTGAACTTCTCCTGCGGCAGAAACGGATGCCTGGGCAGGTTGTACGTCTCCGGCTCGTCCATGAGGATGAACTTGGAGTGGTTGCCCCCGATGCCACCCGTCCCCCCAACCTCCGGCGTGCCGTAGACGAAAGCCTGAGTATAACCTTTGTTATGCAACGTTGCTACGCGCTGTTCGGCCATCACCTTAAGGTCCTCGACGTCGCCGAACATGATGGAGTTGGTCGGGCAGGCTTTGGCGCAGGCTGGTTCGAGGCCGTCCTTTTGCCGGTCGTAGCAGAGTGTGCATTTGAAGGCGCGTCCATCTTCGGGGACCTGGGTTATGACGCCGTATGGACACGCGGGGACGCAGTATCCGCAGCCATTGCACACGTCGGGTTGGATGTAGACGTTATCGAACTCGTTGCGGATGATCGCACCCGTGGGACACGCCTGCTGGCACGGTGCCTCGACGCAGTGCTTGCATACGTCGCTCATGAACGTCCAGCGCCCGAGACCATCGAGTTCCGCGCCGCCGGGCAGTTGATCCTTGACATCCTCGGCAAGCGCAACGAGGTCCACATCACCGGTCAGACGACGCTTCTTCGGGTTCTCGATGAACGCGACGTGACGCCAGGTGGAGCCTGAAAGTTGCTTCGTGTTGTCGTAGGAATCGCCGGTGAACTCGTAGCCATCGGCGGGGAGTTGGTTCCACTGTTTGCATGCTACTTCGCACGCTTTACAGCCGATGCAGACGGTGGTGTCGGTCAGAAAGCCGGTAGCCATCTTCTACTTCCCTTCCGTTGCTCTGGTTTGGATCTCCGCGATGGGAGCGGCGGGATCGTGGCTGATCCGGAACATCTGATGCCCGAGGGCGACGCGCTGAGAAGAGAATATCCTATCCACCATCCCCGTGCCCCGATTGAAATACACGCCAGGCTCCAGAACCTTCGCGCTCCTCACGGCCCGGAGGTTCTTGCGAGCCTCCCTGGGATGCTCGGAGAGCCAGACCCCGAGGTCCATCAACTCCTGCTGCATCATCTCCCGGTTCATCTGCGTCCCGCTTCCAGGTTGGCGGTAAAGGCTTTGGCTTCGTGGATGGCGACGTTCGCCTCCAGCGCGACGGGGACGATATCGTTCACCACGTCTCCGGTCACGAGTCCGTTGGGGCCGAAGTGGTACGGAAGTCCGATAGTGTGGAGATCCCTGTCCTCGAAGCGGTAGACCGGGATGCGGTCGGAGACCAGGGCGCGGGTTTGGATCTTTCCCCGACTCGTCGAGATGGTGACCCAATCGGTATTCTGGACGCCCTTCTCCGCCGCCAGCTCGGGGCTGATCTCACAGAACAGCTCGGGCTGAAGCTCGGAGAGCCAGGGGATCCAACGACTCATCGCCCCGCTAGTGTGGTGCTCGGTGAGCCGATACGTCGTCACGACGTATGGATAACGCGGGTCCTGCGGAATATTGTAAGGGTTGTCGGGACGGCCCGGAAAGACCTTGAGCGCCGGGTCGCGCTGCTGATAATAGAGC
>JACDGB010000461.1 GCA_013815485.1 Rubrobacter sp. | reverse complement strand
CCTTCGGGATGCTCGATACAGAATCCGGGTGAAGGGTTCCATTTGTAATGGGAGTCGTCTTTCACCTCCCGACTCCCGCATAGGATGAGACGCGAAGTCATCAACCGGATTCCATATGAGAGGGATCCTCTTCCGGTTCAGGAGCGGTGGAAGACTAGATTAAAGGGTTTGGAGCCGTTGTCCGATAAAGTGAAACATGAGCACGAAAGACAAAAATTCCTCTCGAAGAGCAGACGAGTTGGCTGCGATACGGCTCGCGCTCCACGTAGAAGATGGGGATAGCGGCGCTAGCGGAGATAGTTCGCGTTTGTGGCTTGTATATGTGGCCGTGGGCGTCGTGGCCGTCATCTTCTACTTCTTCAACGACGGGGTCGCGCGCGATGCGATCTACCATTTGATCGGTATCTCGGCGCCGGTGGCGATCTTCTTCGGCGTCCGGCGGTGGCGTCCGTCGTGTCCGGCGGCCTGGTATCTGATCCTCGCTGGGCTTCTGGCCTGGGTGATCGGCGACGTTGCCTTCAGCTTCTATGGGCGCGTCCTGGGCATCGAGGCACCCTACCCGTCGGTGGCCGACGCCATCTACCTGGCCGCGTACCCGCTGGTCTGCGGCGGTTTCTTCCTGATGATCCGGGCCCGCGCCCATGGGCCCGACCGAACCGCGCTCCTTGACACGGCGATCCTCGCCACGGGCCTGGGCGTGCTGGCATACGAGTTCTTGATGAGCCCCTATCTGGAGGACTTCTCGCTGCCGGTCCTCGAACGCCTGGTATCCGCAGCGTACCCGTTCATGGACTTCCTGGTGATCGCCGTCGTGATTCGCCTGGCGTTCACGCCGGAGTTGCGCTCGAAGGCAAACTACCTGCTCTTCGGGGCCGTGGCGTTCTACCTGACGGCCGATGTCATCTACGCGGAGGCCGCGCTAAGAGGCGCTTACAGCCCCGGCGATCCGATAGACGCGGGGTGGCTCCTCTCGTACTTGCTATTCGGGGCCACAGCGCTGCACCCGACGATGCGTACCCTGACCGAGCCCTCGCCCGCGAGGACGGCCATGCTCACCCGCCTGCGGCTCGCGCTGCTCATCGCAACGGTGATAGCCCTCCCGCTGACGCTCGTTGTCAGGGAACTGGACCGCGCCGACGGTGGTTCGCTGGTCATTATCGGGGGGACCGTGGTCCTGTTCGTGCTCGTGCTCGCGCGCATGGACAGCCTGGTGAGGTCATCGGAAGCTGCCTCGCTGCGGTACGAGCGGGCCGCTTCGCGCGAGAGGTTCTTGAAAGAGTCGGCGGCGGCGTTCGCGGCGGCCCCGGACCTGGAGGCCATCCGCTCGGCGGCCCTCGACGCGGTTCTCGGCCTGGTCGGCGAAGAATCCAATTCCCGCGCAGGGTTCGCGATGGGCTCGGCGGAGAGCATGACGGTGACGGCATCCGCCGGGGTCCGGGCGGAGGAGATCGCAAACGTCTCGCTCGACCTCCGCAGACTGCCCGAGCCCCACCTTACGAAGTTCTTCGCAGGGGAGCCCATTGAGGCCGAAGGCGAGGAAGCCCTCTGGATGCGGGAGGCGCTGGACCTGAGACCAGACCCCAGGCCGTTTTTCGTGTTGCCCCTGTTTGTCCGGGGAGAACTGAGGGGCGCTATCCTGATGGCCGCCGACCGGGCCGTATCGGGGGAGATACGAAGCGGGCTGGAGGCTCTCGGTTCGCAGGTAGCCCTGGCTCTGGAGGGAGCCGAACTGGCCGAAGAAGGTTTCCGCCGCAAGAGCGAGGCCCGCTTCCGGTCCCTGATCCAGAACTCCACGGACATCATCACGGTAATTGACGTCCGGGGCGACATCTTCTACCAGAGCCCCTCGATACAGCAGGTGTTGGGCTTCAAGCCCGAGGAGAGGCTCGGCCAGAACATCTTTAGATCCGTGCTGGTCCATCCTGATGACCTCGCCGGATACAAACGGGTCATCGCGGAGGCCGTTCGCAACCCTGGCGCCACCGCGACGGTCGAGGCGCGCATGTTGCATAGCGGCGGAACCTGGCGATACGTGGAGGCCACGGTCCAGAGTCTACTGGGCGACCCGAGTGTGGGGGGAGTGGTGATCAGCAGCCGCGATGTCACCGAGCGCAAGTTGGCCGATAGGGAACTGGCCCGTCTGGCATCGTTCCCCGAACTCAACCCCAGCCCCGTGGTGGAGTTGGACTTCTCCGGTGAGCCGACCTATATCAACCCGGCGGCGCACAGGCTCTTCCCGGACCTACTCGAGACCGGGCTGGCGCATCCTTTGCTGGCGGGGGTGGAGGCCATCGGGCTTCTGCGTGTCGAGGAGAGGATACTGGTGGACGAGGTCCGGGTGGGGCGGGATTTCTACC
>JACDGB010000460.1 GCA_013815485.1 Rubrobacter sp. | reverse complement strand
ACCCTCGCCGAGATAGACGATGCGGCTCCGGTCCCGCACCGGCAGCAACTCCGCCCAACGCCACAGACCGCCAGCACGCCGTTTCGCCAGCGACTCGGCTGTCAGGGTGCGAGTTGCCCGTTCGAGATCGTAGCGGGCGAGCAGTGGGCGGTTATCGGCGGGGTCGAGGTTCATCGGCTCGTCGGCGGGATACGTCGCTCCCGATAATGCGCCTTCCAGGTGCGTCAGCGTGGAACCCGTGTCTTCCAAATCCTCATCTCCCATCCGTTGGAATCAACGGATCGCACGATAGCACGATGTAGAAGTCCGGCTAAACGGTCAGCTTTCCTCGGGCCGTCCGCCGCCGGTGGCCGTGGCGGCATTGGCGTTTTCGTTTGTCCCGAACTCCCACGCTTGTTCGCGCACGAAAAAGGGACCGGATCTCTCCGGTCCCTATCACTTTGCCTAAATGAAGGGGGATGGACAGCCCTCGGTGCCTTCGCGCAGGTCCGGGGCTTTTTCTACTGTGCATCCCCCTTCATAGGCTGTAGTAAGCCGCGCTCTACATCATGCCGCGCAGCTCAGCGACCATGTCCAGGCCCTGCTGCTTGCACAGGTCCTTCGGGCGCATGATGGCCTGCTCGTCCAACAGGTTGCGGGTGCGAGCCTCCTTCTCCAGGTGACGCTCGATCACGTCTATGGCCCGATCCACGTCCTCGCGCGTGACCTCTTTGGTCCTTTCGTGCGTGATGGTGATCGTCATGTATCTTCACCTCCTTTCGTCGGTGGTCTCGGGCGTAGCTTGTAACGTTTGCTCCGCCCAACCTGGCTTCAGAATACGGTCCCATCCGCCTCCTGTCAAGACGAATTTCGACTTTTCGATGCGGCCCGAAGGCCGGAGATTTCGCACATAGATGCGGGCCGGTTCCGCCCTTCGACGAAAGCTCCATCGAGCATCAGGGGCACGACCGGCACGATATCTTCAGCGAGGCAGAGATCCAGGTCTCTCTCATACCCGAGCCGCCTCAAACGCCGGGCCGCGCTGTTGCTCCGCAGACGTTCCACGGGACGCGAGAGGTACGCATCCACGACATGACGGGCCCGGCCATCTAGCCTGGCGCCCCGTTCTTCGAGGCGGCGCAGGATGGCTCCGGCGGCGGCCTCGTCCTCGGAGGCGCGGCGTTCCTCCCAGCCGCAGCCAACCACCGTCACGCGCTCCCCGGCGAAGCCGTTGGAGAGCGCATCGGCGATGGCGGTGGCGTTCACGAAAGAGCCCGCCAGAATATAGGGCGCGCGAGCAGCGGCCTCCATGATGCGGGTGCCGTTGGTGGTGGAGAGGGCGATGGTGGAGCCCGGCGGTATCTCCGCTTCCAGGATCTCCGTGGGCGAGTTGCCGAAGTCGAAGCCGGTGACCTTCTCGCTGCCCCGCTCCCCGGCGCGGAAGTCGACCGGGGTGGAGGCCGCTTCCTCGATGGAGGCCACCGGTATCACGCGGGCGCGCTTCGAGATCAGGACCGCGATGGTGGTGCTCGCCCGGAAGGCGTCTACCACAACTATCGCGGAACCGGCTTTGGCGGCGGCTCGCGCCCCGGACGCTCCGCCAGCGTAGGAGGCGATGGGATCCATCACCAGATTATACGAACTCCAGCATGAGAGAAACGCAACAGCAGCGGACGATACAATATAGTAATCGTTTGTCATGGACTATCGGTAAGAAACAGAGATCAGGGGTGAAAGATGAAGTATCGCAACCTCGCGGACACGGATATACGAGTCTCCGAAGTCGGCTTCGGAGTCTGGACGGTCTCGACCGGATGGTGGGGCGAAGTGGACGAAAAGAAGTCCGTCGAGCTTATGAGGAAAGCGTTCGACGCGGGCATCAACTACTTCGATACCGCCGACACGTATGGCTCGGGGCTCGGAGAGACGCTCCTGGCCGATGCGTTCGGACACATGCGGGACGAAGTCGTCATATCCACCAAGATCGGCTACGACTTCTATAACCACACCGCCCGCCGCGGCCAGCAAGAACGCCCGCAAGACTGGTCCGAAAAGTTCATCCGCTTCGCCCTGGAACAGAGCCTGAAGCGTCTCGGCACAGACTACGTGGACTTCCTCCAACTCCACAACACCAAGATGGACGCTGTCGAAGATGACGTTCTTTTCGATCTCATGGATGAGTTCAAATCGGAGGGCAAAATCCGGGCCTATGGCGTCGCGCTGGGACCGAAGATCGGCTGGCTCGATGAAGGAGCGCGGGCCATGCGCGAGCGGGATATCGCGGGGGAGCAGATGATCTACAACCTCCTCGAACAGGACCCCGGTCGCAGCCTCATCGAAGCCGCGAAGGAGACGGATACGAGCCTGATCGTGCGCGTCC
>JACDGB010000107.1 GCA_013815485.1 Rubrobacter sp. | reverse complement strand
GTCTCGATATTTTGCATCACAGTCCTGGCAAACGTCACGCAAACCACCTCCATGTAGACTGCTCCCCGTGATGACTACCAGGATAACCGAAAGGATGGCCGAGATCGTCTCCGCCGCCACCCGCCTTCCCCTCATGGCGGTCCCGCTATTTTTCCTGGTGGGCGTGGCCTCGGCAGGCGTTTCGGGCCTCCTCTGGGCGCTTCTCTGCGCTTCTCTGACGAGTGGCCTCTCTCTGCTCTATCTTCTCTTTCTCACCCGCTCTGGCAAGGTCCGCGACCCGCGCCGCATCCCGCGGACCGAGCGCGTCGGGCCTCTGCGCGTCGTCGCCGCGCTTCACGCCGGGGCCTTTCTCGTGGTGACGTTGCTTGACGCGCCCGCCACGCTGCGGGCCGTCCTTCTCTCCTACGCCCTCGCCACGGCGCTCTTCGCCGTGCTCTCGCCCGCGGTCAACCTGTCCCTGCACGCGGCGGGCGTCTCGGGCGTGGCGATGTGTCTCCTCTTCGTGTTCGGACTGTGGGGGTCTCCGGCCCTCGTCCTTATCCCGCTCGTGTGGTGGGCGCGCACCATACTCGGGCGACACACGCCCTTCGAGTTGGCGCTCGGCGTGCTGGTGGGAGGGGGTGGCACGTGGCTGGCCTTCCAGTTGATCGGCCAGTCGGCGGGATAGCCTCTGAATGAAGGTGATTCGTTATCGGCAAGCGAGGATCATATAACGAAAACTCCGAAGTCCGGCTTGCGGGATGCCCATTCTCTTCAGGGAGGCGGAGGACCGGCCGTCCTTCGCGGATCGGTCCTCCTTTATCGCTCAGTCCCTCGGGGTGAAGAAACCTTGCAGCCGGAAGTCAATGGTGACCAGCCCGAAACCCACGATCTCGGTGGTGGTTTCTCCGAGGCAGGTGACCAGGTCATCGGCCTGTCCGGTCTTCTGCCCGCCTCCGTACTCGATGGTCTCCAGGACCTCTTTCGTGTCCGGGTCGGTGTAGATGAGGGTGTAGTCTTTGATCACGAGGTTGCCATCGCCCTCCGGCAGCTTCGCTCCCTTGCCCATACCCTCGATGACGAAGGTGATCTCCTCGCCGTTGTCGCACTGTGCGCCGGGCACGGTGATCTGATTCTTCTCGGGCTCGGCTCCGGCCGTGGAGGCGGCGCAGGCGAGCAGCACCAGGGTCAGCATTCCGGTGGTCAGCAAACAGGTTACTCTACTCATCTCGATTCTCCTTCTATATCGTTCTGGATACTCAACATCCCTGATGTCTTGTCCGTCCTCAAGCGCAACACTGGCTGCACGAGCAGTCCGCCGAGTGTTTCCAGGAATCTTCCGCAGGTTCCAGATGTCCTGGGAGCACCGGGTTCCACATGCCTGTAAGAGAATCTATGCGCCCGACGCCGAGGGTCGCTTCCCTGTGGGTCTCGTTGTATCGGGCGAGCCGTTCTAGCGCCTCTTCCGGCAGCATCTCGTAGTCGGCGTCCGGTGCGCGGCGCAGCACCAGGTGATCGTAGAGTATCTCCCGCCACTGCCATTCCGTCAGTTCCGGGGACGGGGTGAGGGTGGCGTACAGATCCTCCGCGCCGGTGGTGATCAGGGGCACGTCGAACAGGGCCGGCTGGGAGAAGCCCAGGTACAGGCTGAGGTCGGGGACGTGGACGCCGTAGTAACCTTCGATCAGCTCCCGGCGATTCGGCGGACGATGCCACTGCCGCGCGAACTCCACGCTCAGGCGCGCCAGGCGTTCGTGGGGCGCGTCGGCGAACAGCCCTATGAGCAGCAGCGGGCCGTCTCCCGATGCCGGGGCGGCCGTGAGGTCCTCGCACGCGCCTAGCAAAGGCCGGAACTCCGGCGTGTCGAGGACTTCCTCGTAATCTCCGTAGAAGCGCAGACGCACTCCATTTTCGAACATCTCCCGGTTTACGGCGTCGTCGCCCAGCTTCAGCAACCCGCCCAGTACGGTTCGCGTGTACTCCTCGCCGCGGCTCAGGAGCTCGTAACCGAAGCACGGCGCCAGGATCACGCTGGCGCCGTGCTCGAAGACCAGACGATGCTGCTCCGCCTGGCGCCGGATCACGGCCGTCACGTAGTCCCCGACGGCTGGATCGCTCCGCCGTTGCAGCAGATACCAGCGGCGGGTCCCGTTGAACGGCCACCCGACCACCAGGGGTTGGGGTTGCGCCGATACCCAGCGGGCCACCCAGCGGCGGGGCCAACTCAGGCATTCATTCAGGGAGAGATCTTGCCGAGTGTGAAGGACCATTTATATCTCCACCGCTAGTAGGTTCCTGTAAGCCATGACGATGACCTTGCGGGATGGTGCCGGGTCGTAGCTCGTATCTCACGCGGATTGGATGACTCGGGGCTGCGCGGGTACACGCTACCGCCCTCGTCCTGCACGATTCTCCGGAGTTGTTGTCCTGTCGCGCCCATACCTGGCAGTGTTTTCGGTACAGAGCAGTGAGGACTTTAATGTGTCTCAGACTCCGTCTTTGCAACGGTGATGCTGGACCCTGATCCGTCACTGCGAAATCCGGGCGCCGTATGAGAATCCTTGCGGCTTTCACCCGAGGAGCATGCCGCGGAAGCTGGCGCCGGAATGCGTCGCCGTACGCGGCCCCGATGCCTGAAGCTCTCGTGCGAAGGGGCTAAAGCTTTCCGGCGCGAGAGACGATAATGTCGGCATGACAGGGACGATTGCAACTGCGGAGATGGAAAGCCCATGCAACTGCGTGCCTGCCGCGCCATACCGTCCCCGACCCCGTCCGCCTGGCTGTTTAAGTTCCAGGCCGATGGCAGGAGCGTTGGGATGAAGATGCTGAAGGTCCGTTCTTCCGATTCCGACCTGCGGCGCAGGGGGCGCGTCCTGGCGATCATGCTTCTGGGCCTCGAGGCAGCCCTGCTCGTGTTGTCCTTTCTCAACCTGTATCACGGGGACACTCAATACATCGCCACGAACGGGTTTCTCGTCTCGCTGGTCCTGGGACTCTACCTCGTCAACCGATTCGGCTTCGTCCGCACCGCCAGCATCATAACCGTCGGCCTGTGTGCCGCAGTGCCGCTACTCGTGATCGAGGAGAGCACGCTCGGGACTTACATGCTCATGGTGATCCCGATTCTCGTAGCCAGTTCTCTCCTTGCGCCCTGGACTGGTTTCGCGCTCGCGGCCCTGATGGTGGGGTTCGCCTTCTATTTCGATGTTGCCTCTCTCTCGCTGGTCATGCTCGTGCCTATAACCGCCGTGGCCTACCTCTTCGCCGAGAGCGTGCGCCGGGCGGAGGATAAGTACAGGTCCATCTTCGAGAACGCCGTCGAAGGGATCTATCAGGGCACCCCGGATGGACGCCTGGTCATGGCAAATCCGGCGATGGCTCGCATCTTCGGTTACGACTCTCCGCAGGAGATGGTCTCCACTGTCTCTGACATCGGCCGGCAGCTCTACATGGACCCGGAGGAGCGAGAGGAGATGGTCCGCCAGCTCCGGCAACGCGACAGGTTGTCGAGCGTGGAGAGGCTCGGAAGGCGCAAAGACGGTGGCGAAATATGGTTCTCCCTGAGCGCGCGGGCACTACGGAATGTCTCCGGGGAGATGAGGGGTATCGAGGGAGCCGTGGTGGACATAACGGAGCGCAAGAGGGCGGAGCGGGAACTGCGTGAGGCGGAGGAACGCTTCAGGAGGGCTTTCGGGGATGCTCCCATCGGCATGGCTCTGGTCGGGCTTGATGGCGAGTGGTTGCAGGTGAACCGCTCGCTGTGCGGGATGCTTGGCTACTCCGAAGAAGAGCTTCTTGAAAAGACCTTCCAGGATATCACCCATCCCGAAGACCTGGAAGCCGACCTCGAACAGGTACGGCGGCTCATTGAGGGAGAGTGCTCCTCGTTCCAGATGGAGAAGCGCTACTTGCACGGGGATGGGCACGCGGTATGGGCCATGCTAAGCGTCTCGCTGGTGACCGGGGCGGGAGGCGAGCCTCTCTACTTCGTGTCCCAGGTCGAAGACATCACCGAGCGCAAGAGAACCGAGATCGCCATGCGCGAAGCCCGCGAGGCGGCGGAGCAGGCCAACCGGGCCAAGAGCGAGTTTCTGGCGAACATGAGCCACGAGATAAGGACGCCCATGAACGGCGTCATCGGGATGACCGAGCTCCTGATGGACACCGGCCTCTCCGACGAACAGCGCGAGTACGCCCAGACCATACGGTCTTCGGGAGACGCGCTGCTCACGGTCGTAAACGACATACTGGACTTTTCGAAGATAGAAGCCGGACGGATGGACCTGGAATACATAGAGTTCGAACCGCGCGCCGCAGTGGAGGATGCCGCCGACCTCTTCGCCGAGCACGCCTTCGGCAAGGGACTTGAGATCGCAACGGTGGTAGGGCGTGGTGTGCCATCCGTGCTGGAGGGAGATCCTGGACGGCTCAAGCAGGTCTTGAACAACCTGATCAACAACGCCGTGAAATTCACCGAGACGGGAGAGATCGTCGTCCGCGCCGCCCTGGTTCGGGAGACCGGGCACGAGGCCGTGGTCCGTTTCGAGGTCTCTGACACAGGCATCGGCATGACCGGGGAGCAGCAGACGTCGCTCTTCGAGGCCTTTACGCAGGCCGACACCTCCACAACTCGCAAGTATGGAGGTACGGGACTGGGGCTCGCCATCTCCAGCAAGCTCGTGGAGATAATGGGTGGAGAGATCGGGGTTTGGAGCGTGTCCGGCCAGGGCAGCGTCTTCTGGTTTACCGCACGCTTCGGGAAAGGACCTTCGGCGGAAGTGGAAGAGCTGCCGTCCGGCGCCGAGGGGATCCAGCCTCCTCGCGTCCTGGTGGTGGGTGATGTGAACGCCAGTTGCGCGATATTGCTCGAACAGCTATCTCTGTGTGGAGCCCGAGCGGACTCCGCCGGGGGAGGCGAGCAGGCGTTGTCGCTGCTGCGGGATGCTGTCCGGCGCGAAGAACCATACGACCTGGCGATGCTGGACGCGCGGGCGTCCATAACGAGTGTCGTGGGCCTGGCGCGGGAGATCAAAGCGGACGAGCCTATCTCCTCCACCCGGCTGGTGATGCTCTCACCCGTGGGCACGCACGTCGCCGAGAAAGAGAGCGCGGATCTCGCAGCCCATCTGACCAAGCCCGTGAGGCATCAGGAGCTTGTGGACTGCCTCACGGCGACGGTTTCGCGGGGAGTTCCGCCGGACGAGAACGTCCCGAGCCCGGTTGCTCTGCCACCCGCCCGCCACGAGTCACCGGACGCGAGTCTCTCCTCTCGTGTGCTCGTGGTGGAGGACAACCCGGTCAATCAGAGGGTGGCCGTGAAGATGGTCGAGAGGCTCGGCTACAGCGCCGACGTGGCTGAGGATGGCGGCGAGGCCCTTGAAGCCCTGTCTCGCGCATCCTATGCGGTGGTCCTGATGGACGTGCAGATGCCTGGGATGGACGGCTACGAAGCGACCAGGGAGGTACGGCGCCAGGAGAAGGAGGACCGTACGACAGGACGCACGCCCATCATCGCGATGACGGCCAACG
This sequence comes from Rubrobacter sp., assembly GCA_013815485.1. Classification (GTDB taxonomy): domain Bacteria; phylum Actinomycetota; class Rubrobacteria; order Rubrobacterales; family Rubrobacteraceae; genus JACDGB01. Next base: position 1,004 of record JACDGB010000107.1, on the reverse strand, counting down.
CCATGCAGGGCGACCGTCAGAAGGCGCTCGAGTCGGGGATGGACGAATATGTGACGAAACCCATAAACAGCGAGAAGCTGGAAGCAGTGATCCAACGCTGGGCGTCACCGGAGTCCCCGATATCCAGAGATCACGGTCCTACCCCGGATGGAGGTTCCCGGAGACCGGACGCTCTACTGGGAAGTCCCCCTCGATCCCAGGATTCTCTGGACAGGAGCGTTCTCACGGGCCTGCGCGCGCTTCAGGAAGATGATGAGCCCGATCTGCTGGGCGAGCTCGCGGAGATGTTCCTGGCCGACGCATCTTCCCGCATCGAAGCTCTGAACGGCGCCGTCCGCGAGCACGATGCGACATCCGTGCAGCGCGAAGCCCACACCCTCAAGGGCAGCTCCGGCAACATGGGCGCGGCGAAGATGGCGCGGATCTGTGACAGGTTGCAGCGGGCTGGCGGCTCTGGAGACCTCGCGCCCGCTCCGAGACTCATGAAAAGTCTAACAGAGGAGTTCGAGCGCGTGCGATCCCTACTCGAAACCGAGGTCTTGTCAAAGAGCCCGCGCTAGCGGATTGCGCTAGCAGATCGCGCATCCGTTCACGATGCACCCGGAGAGTGGACCCGACGAGACTCGAACTCGTGACCTCCGCCATGCGAGGGCGGCACTCTCCCATCTGAGCTACGGGCCCATGTGCAACCGTCAGCACCCAGGTTCCAGCTACGACATTTTAGCCTAATGCCGATAGCTGACAAGCTGACCTCTCTCAAGTGGGCGATGCTGGGCTCGAACCAGCGACCTCTGCCGTGTGAAGGCAGCGCTCTCCCGCTGAGCTAATCGCCCACGATATGTAACGAGAGCGCGGAAAATATACCATGAAAGGCAACGTGGCTCATGCACAGTGAGCTTGCGCCGCGCTCGCGTTGTCGTTGCGGGTTACCCTTGCGGGTTCACTCCGGCCCGTCAGCAGCTAGGACGGGGGCGAGTAGTTCTCCGACGCTTGACTCCGAGACT
>JACDGB010000459.1 GCA_013815485.1 Rubrobacter sp. | reverse complement strand
GCTCAGGAATGAACGCGTGGGCAACATGCCGTGGATGTTCTTCCTCGCGGCCCTCGCCATCCCCGCCTTCTACGCGGTGGGATTGATGGCCCGGCCGGATTCGAGCTTCCCCACGGCCGACTACTGGCGCTTCATGGTCGTCCATCTCTGGGTGGAAGACTTCCTGGAACTGTTCACCACCGTCATGGTCGCCTACATCTTCGTGCTGCTCGGCGTGATCTCCGAGAGGGTGGCCCTCACGGTCATCTTCCTGGATATCATCCTGTACTCGGTCGGCGGCGTGGTCGGAACGCTGCACCACCTCTACTTCTCGGGGACGCCGGCCTCGGCGATGGCCCTGGGTGCCTTCTTCTCGTCGGCGGAGGTCCTCCCGCTCACCTTTCTGACTTTCGAGGCGTGGAGCTTCCTGCAGCTCGGGGCGCAGCAGGAGTCGCGCTCGCGCACGCCGTTCCCGCACCGATGGGCGGTCATGTTCCTGGTCGCCGTGGGGTTCTGGAACTTCCTGGGAGCCGGCATCCTCGGCTTCCTCATAAACCTGCCCATAGTCTCCTACTACGAGATAGGGACGGCCCTGACCACGGCGCACGCCCACGGGGCGATGATGGGCGTCTACGGGATGCTCGCCGCCGGCTTCGCCCTCTTCTGCCTGCGATACCTGATCCCCGAGGAGCGCTGGTCTGAGCGGGCGGCCAGGATCAGCTTCTGGTCACTCAACATCGGACTCGCGTGGCAGATCTTCGCCACCCTCTTCCCTTTGGGGATCCTGCAACTCTACGAGTCCGTCAACTCAGGATACTTCGAGGCCCGCAGCCTGGAGTACGTAACCAACCCCACCAACGCCCTCATAGAGTGGATGCGCCTGCCAGGCGACATGCTCTTCATCGTCGGGGGAGTTTTGCCGCTCCTGTACCTCTGCTACCTCGGCGTGCGCCACACGGTCCCGCGCGTGACGATGGAGGAGCCGGAGGACATCCTGTTCACCGAGATCACCGAGCCCGAGACCACCGGGCCGAGGGAGCGTTAGCATGGTCATCCATCCCGAGGTCTTTCTGGCGGCGGGTTACGCGGCCTTCCTGATCGGGGCGTCTTTGGGCCTCGACTTTCTGGCCCACCGCTCGCACGTCCGCTCGGAACGATACCGCACCGCCGGGTTCACCTACCACCACGCGCACGACGCCTGGATCTGCCCCGAGGACCAACTCCTCACACGCAGCGAGACGGACCACGAGCGGCGGCTGGTCCGCTACCGGGGCAGGCCCCAGGTCTGCAACCATTGCCCATCCAAGACCGACTGCACCGACTCCGACGACGGGCGTGAGGTCGTGCGCGCGATGGATCCCTGGCCCCACTCCGAGGCTGGTCGCTTCCACCGGGGCATCTCGCTCGCCGTCGCCCTCGTGGCCGCCCCGATCCTGGCGGCCGTGGCCCTCCGCAACCATGCCCCGCTCGAACTCGTCGTTCTCGGGGCCGCGTTCCTGGTAGTCGCTCTGACGGCTTGGCGCCTGCACTCGGCCTTCCGCGCCACCCCGGCCAACTTCCCGGTTCCGCAAACCGCTCCACCGCCCCGGATACCTGCGGAGTCTCTTCGCATGGGCTACAGAAAATACAGGGAAGCTAAGCGATGAGCACGTTTGTCCACACGCTGCATGTCACACTGGCTGGCGTCTGGCTCGGCGTAGTCTTCACGACGCTCGTCTCTCCTATGCGAAGTATGTATTGTTCCTGCTGCTATTCGGTTTCGTAGCCGCGCATGGAGCGCGTACCTCGGCGCGTGGCCGCTGTTAGAGTTGGCCGTGGCCTAGCGGGAAGCCCATCGCGCCGAAGAGGAGATCCTCCACCGAACAGCGCCGCTCGCTCCAGAAACGTCAGCACAGTGAAGAGCGCCATCAGCTTTCAGCCGTCAGCAGAGCGACGGGGAAGTTTCGCAGCAGTTCGCCCACGGGCAGGCAAACCGCTCCGCCGTGTTCTTCAGGCTCCGGTGACTCCTCGATGAGGACGTTGCGGAGTGGCGCTTCCATCCCTTCTGGGAGCTTGACGCGGGTATTCTTCCACGCATCCGGCTGGAGGAAGAGAGAGCCCGAATCATTTACCAGGTCCGCGCAGAGACGGGGGATGACGGTGATCGCCGTTTCGTTTCCACTTCGGCGGGCAAAGGCGACTACGTGATCCACCTTCTTGCCCTCCACTTCGAGCGGCAGATACTCGCCGTCCTCGAAGAGGTCCGGTCTCCCGCGCCTGAACTCCATAGCCTTCCACATCAGGTACAGCTTGGGACTGCCACTCTGCCACGCGCCGTTTTCGAGCAGGGAGCGCGCATCGGCGGGATCGAGATCCTTCAGTTCCGACAACAGCTTCCTTCTCAG
>JACDGB010000106.1 GCA_013815485.1 Rubrobacter sp. | reverse complement strand
ACGCATAAACGAGCGGATTACCATTGACGCTTCGGACGTGGGGCTCGTAGTTGCGGTGGTCTCATTGGGGCCTGTCTGGGCTGCGCTGGCTGCTCTCCCCGCCGACCTACTCGTCGGGAGACGAAACTGGCTTCGGACAGCATACGAGGTGGGTCACAGCGTTACTATTATCTTTCTGGCGGGCACAATCTACTCCCTCGCGTCCAAACCCCTGTTGACTGGCAACCCGGAGTTTTCTGTTGACCTCCTTTACGGGGTACTCGTAACGAGCGTAACGCTTTTGGGGGCCAACAGAGTGATCCACGGCCTCCTCATGAAGGTCAAATACAACCAGTCGCTGAACGAAACCTGGACCGAGAACGTGCAACCTTATCTGGTCTCGAATACCGTAAGCGTGCTCACGGCAGGTCTAGGGGCGTTGGCCTGGGTAGCGTCTGGACCGGTGGCGACGGTGATAGTGGTCGCGGGCTCCATCGGGAGCCAGGTGCTCGTGTACCGTTCGCGCGAGCATACGAAAGAAAACCAGAAGTTGCGGGCGCGGGTGGATTCCCTGGAAGAGGCCCTCACGGCTTCCAATACGGCGTTCGGGACCATGATCGTGCGTGACCTGGGACGCAGGGACGGCTACACGCACCGGCACGCGGCCGCCACCGCAGTCTACGCCGCAGATCTCGGTCGTGAGATGAAGTTGAACGAGGCGCATGTCGGACGGCTGCGGATGGCGGGTCTTTTGCACAACATCGGCATGTTCGGTCTGCCGGAGGAACTTTTGCTAGCTACCGGAAAGCTGAACTCCATAGCCCGGCATCAGCTCGAGGAGCATCCGGCGCGTGGCGAGGAGGCGCTCGCCGCGGTATCGGAGTTCGAGGAGGTGTCCTCATGGGTCCGCTGGCATCACGAGCGCCCCGACGGGCGCGGGTACCCGGACAAGCTGCGCGGGTCCTGGATACCGCCCGAGGCGAAGATACTATCCGTGGCGCAAGCTTACGCCGCGATGGTCCTGGATCAGCCCCAGCGTCCCGGCATGCCGCCAGCGGAGGCCCGCGAGAAGCTGGCAGCCGGGCTTGACACCGAGTTCGATGGCGTGGTGGTGCGGGCCTTCCTGCGGATACTGGACACCGAGTCCGAAGGCTACCTCATGGCCGACGATCATCGGTTCATCTTCCCCGGCCCGGACGGAAGCCACCATGCGACAGTCTCGCCTGGCTTTGGGGTCGAAGAAGTTCGCGACCGGAGAGGTTCCCTCCGGTAGGGTGCCGGTGGCGGCGCGATGAGACTGGCGGAACAGCATACCGGCGAACCTTTCACGACGGCACCCGCGCCGAAAGCCGGTCTACTGCGAATAGCTCTGGCCGGATCCGTCGTCGTGCTGATGATGAATACGCAATCTTCTTCCGAAACGCCGGGAGCCTACCTCGCAGCGGGCCTCGCGCTGCTCTTCGGAGCACTACTGGTCTTCGAGCGCCCTGGCTTTATCGTGCGGGCGGAATTCGCCCGTCCGCTGGTGGACTCCGTATTATTGTGTATGTTGATCGCCGGCACGGGTGGAGAAAGCTCTCCATTCTTCCCGCTGTATCTTGTGGCGGCGTTGCAGGTGGTCCGGGCCGCGACGTTCGTCAAGATCTTTGTCGCGACCGCCGCGCTCTCGGGCAGTTATCTGCTGGCGGTGGGAATAGCCGTGGGAAATCTGGGAGACCTTTCTCCTTTCGTCATGGGGCCTCGGGTGGGCTTCGTGGCGCTTTTCTGCGTGGTTGCTGGCGCGCTCGGGATTGAGACGCGCTCTCTGGAGTCTTTGAATTCCGGCCTGTCGAGGACCATCGCCATCGAGCAGGGACGTACCAGGAACGTGGAGATCTTGGTCTCGGATCTCGGCCCGGCGCTCGGAGTGCTGGATATCGAGGGCATCCTCGGGTGGACGGCGGGGGCGGCTCGTTCGGTGAGTGAAGGCTCTTACGCGCACGTCGCCGCGTTGGAAGGAGGCTCGCACCGGACGGTTCTCGCCGGGGACCCCGACGTCTGTCCGAGTTGGTGGCACCCCGCGATACAACGCCTCGTGCTGTGGAGCTGCCTCGAAGGCGACACCGTGCGCAGCGACGAGCCGGTCCACGGAATAGAGGGCTTCATGGCGGTGCCGGTGGGTCTGGCAAAGAGCGAGAAGTGGGGCGCCATCGTAGTTGGGGGTAAGGAATTCGACGCCGAGGATGAGCGTATATTGAAGCTGCTCGCCGGGACGGTGGCGCGTGTGCTCGAAGCGGCCAAGGATGCGCCTGGGGGCCGGGACCCGGCCTCCCGCCTCCCGAACCGCGCCTCGCTCCTTCGCGTGTTGCGGCGGGATCTCGTGCGCGGCCGAGCGCTCGCGGTGATAGCGGTTGGGGTGGATGGGATCCGGCGTTTCGGACGGAGGCGTGGTCCGGTGGTGAAAGACGCGCTCGTACGGCGGCTCGGGGAGAGGCTGGCGGCAGACCAGCGTCTCGTCTTCCGCTACGAAGAGGAAACCTTCGTGGCCGTCCTCGGTGGCTCGGGAGAATCCAGGGCACGCGCCGCAGTCTCTAGCTTAGAACGGAGCATCGCGCAAGAGGCGGCCGCCTCCGCGTTTCCTCTGACCGTCTCCACGGGTATTGCCTTCGCCGAGGCAGGGGATGAGGACGTGGAAGGCATCATCGAAACCGCCATGCGCGCCCTCGCGGCTGCTGGAGAGCGGACTGAAGGAGTCGCCGACGTGACCAGGTCCGCGGAAGGAGACAGGAGAACCAACGGCGTCGTGCGGGCTTTCGTGGCGACCCTGGAGACTCGGGACCCGCGCATCAGCGACCACCTGCGGGGCGTCGCTGGAATCTCCCGGCGCGTCGGCTCCAAGCTCCACCTGTCTCCTGACCAGATCGAGGTCCTCGTTCTCGGCGCCATGTTGCATGATGTGGGCAAGATCGGGGTTCCGGATCACATCCTCCAGAAGCCAGGCCGCCTGACGGAAGAGGAGTTCGAGGTTATCCGCCGCCACCCGGCCCAGGGAGCCAGTATGCTCGCGCCCATCCAGGATCTGGCCTCCGCGCTCGCGGTAGTCAAACATCATCACGAGCGGTTCGACGGCGAAGGATACCCGGACGGACTGCGCGGCGGGAGCATACCGATTTCGGCGCGCATCGTCTCCGCGGCCGACGCATTCGACGCGATGATGCGCGACCGGCCGTATGGATACGGCATACCCAGGGAGGCGGCGCTGGAGGAGATCACCCGTGGCTCCGGCAGCCGCTTCGACCCGGAGGTAGTAGCAGCTCTTCTGGAGACGGAGATCGAAGCGTCCCGGTCCAGCTCCGCGGGATAGGTTTTCCAAAGCTTCACGGGGGTTCGCTCCGAAAATTAGTACATTTGGGGGATACGCGAGAGTCCACGACCATATATCCTGAATTCGTCGGGAAGGGACGGGACGCGAGATTCGTCCTTTGGGAAAGGAGCCGCGCGGGGAAAGCCCCGTAAAAGGGCCAGACGCGAGCGGCGGTTTGGAGAGAACCATGCAGGGAGTGGCGTTGAATATTCCGGCCGGATACTATCTGGAGCGGGATCCGGACCTGCTCTTCGTGCGCCGTTCCGATGGATCTCTAGTGACGGCGTTCAGTGCCAGGGGCGCTGTTCTGGAGGAGATCCAGCGCGCCGTCGAAGAGGTGGACCATGGGTACTCTGGTCCGCGGTCTGTCTCGGATCTCCAACCTTCTCTTTGGGCGCGTTGCTTCGGACGCTTCGAGCTTTTCCGGGATGGCGATGCCGTCTCTTTGGGCCGCAACGGTCGGGCGCAGACCATTCTTAAATACCTGATGACGAACCGCGCGCGTCCGGTATCTCAGGACTATTTGATGGGCTGGTTGTGGCCCGAGTCGAGCGCGAAGAAAGCCAGATGGTCGCTGAACTCGGCCATGCATGCCCTGCGCAAGATCCTCGGTGATTGCCCCACTTCCTCGAATTACGTGTTGCTCGACGAGGGACGCTACCGTCTGTATCCGGCGTTGCGGGTGTCCACGGACGTGGATGAGTTCGACGCCTGCTATGAGCGGGGCCGCTTCTTGGAAAGGCACGGGCGGATGACGGAAGCGGCGTCGGAGTACGGGGAAGCTCTGGCCCTGTATCGGGACGATTACCTGATCGAAGACCTCTACGAAGACTGGACCATGATCGAGCGCGAACGGCTATCCAACGCATATATCGACGTGCTGTGCCGGCTGGCCTCCCACTACGTCGAGACCGGACAGTTTCAGGAATGTATTCGGGCTTGCTATCTCGTGCTGGAGAAAGACCGTTGCCATGAGAACAGCCATCGCCTGTTGATGGAGAGCTACGCTCGCCTCGGGTTGCGGGCGCTGGCCTTGCGGCAGTACCGGCTGTGCGAACGGGTCCTGGATCTCGAATATGGTCTCAAGCCTTCACCGGAGACCCAGTCCCTCCACGGAAGCTTCCTGAAACGATGAAGTTGCCGAAGCGCCCGCGCAAAACCGGCGAGAGCAGATCGGAGACGCCATGAGCAAGCCGGTCCAGTTCCAGGGATGGCCGGAGAGCCTGAGCGTCCCCTACGGCCCGTACCGCGCGGTGATAGAGCGTATCGTGGATGGCGATACTGTCCACGTCATGGTGTCGCTCGGGATGGACGAGTACGCTTACCGCATGATCCGCATAAAGGATGCCTTCGCTCCCGAGCTTTTCTCCGGCCCCCCGGAGGAGAGGGAACGCGGAAAGGCGGCCAGGGACTTTCTCGTCAGCCTCATCCCGCCGGGCACGAAGTGCAGGCTCGTCACCGAACGCGACACGACTACCTTCGGACGCTACGTCGCCTCCATAGAGATCGAAGGTGGCAGGGACGTCGCCACCGCCCTGATCGAAGCCGGACACGCCACCCCGCAGGCCGGGCCAGCATAGAACAAGCCCATCGTGCCACCGACACGGTTGCCGCGATCTCACGGAGCAACGAACGAGCATCCCGCGCCAGAACGGGGGGACTCGTTGCGCGGGTGTTTTATTCGTCGTCTCTCTTCTTGCGGTACTTCTTCTTGACGGTAACGGGGCCGTAGGACATCTGCCGGGAGAGGAGTCCCAGGACGACCAGGATTATGGTGACGAGACTGGTCGTCATGGCCTCCGACTGCTCCGGCACCACAATTCCGCTTCCGACGAACCCGGTCACCGCCGCGCCGGCTAACCAGGTGATCAAGGCCGTGTTATTTTTCAGCGAGTCGATCAGCGACCCAGACAGAACGGCATTTGCCGGCTCCTTGGCGATGGCCGGTTTTCCGGGAGATTCTCGCTCGCTTCCAGTCTCCTCTACCGGCTCCTCGTGATGCTCCAGCGTGTCTTTGCGGTGCTCGGGGTCTTTTTCACGGCGCCGATGTTCTCCCTCGTGACGCCCGCCGTTTCTTGCGTGGCGCTCGTAGTCGTTGGGCTCGTAATCCTCCAGGCGAGGCGCGAGGTCTTCTTCGTCTTCTTCGTGGCGCTGACGGTCTTCTTTGCGGTCTTCGTCACGCTGCCGCGCGCGGCTCTCCGGTGCCACGGGCACTCCTCGGGGTAGCGCCACGGCGGCTATCGGGGATTCCGTGGCGTCCGGCTCCGCCATGCCCATCTCCTGGAGAAACTTCTGGCCGATGCCCTGCTTTGCCTTTTCGTCGGCTAACTCCGCTGCCCGGCGGCAGGTTCCCGTGAGGCTCGTGCCCGCGAGGTCGTAGTAGTCGGTCTTCGGGCTTGCGGGCCAGTTGGCGAGGTCTCCGTAGTCGTCGCAGGCATCGAGGGCCGGACCACCGAGGACCCACAACTGCCGATAACCCAGACGCTCGGAACGCATGGCTTTTGCAAGGGCGTAGACGTTGTCGGCGCCGTTGGTGACGGTGACCCCGATCCCGGTCCGCCGGATCCCCGAAGCAAGCACGAAGGCGGCCGTCTCATCAGCCTGCCCGACGGCAGCCAGGTTGATGCATGGGAGGCCGTCGCGGTTGAGCCCGTTGCGGCTCGGTTTGTCATGGCCACGTCCGTCCCGGTCTGGCCCGTCCGTGGTTTTCGGGCCGTTGGAAAGGACGCGCCTCGCCTGGTCATAGAAGCGCGTGCGCTCGGCCAAATGATTGGGCTCTCCATACTCGGATCCGGTGTTGATGATGGCGCAGACTTTCTTGAATTCCCTGCGGTCGGCGTATGCGTTGAGGTTGTGCCGCTTCCAGAACCACATGGCGGCTTTGGCCGCGTAGTCCGGGCGTTCCAGCAGGTCAGGCCGCGCCACGAGGTCGGCGCCGAGTACCTTCGAGAGGTTAGCGTAGGCGTCCCGCCAGGTGTTCATGAGGAAACCTCGGCCGTGATAACGCCACTGGTCGCCGAGGTATAGTCCGTCGCCCGAATCTGGTCCGTAGCGGAAATACGCCTCGTTGCCGTACTCTTCCAGCGTATCCAGCCGGGCCGTCTCAACCATGACGTTGCCCAAAAAGGCGGACATGCGCAGGGCCGTCGTTATGCCAGCCTTGCGCATCTCGGGGATGAGCGCCTCCCGGTACGTCTCTGCCTCCGCCGGTTTCAGGTTCGGGTTACCGGAT
>JACDGB010000105.1 GCA_013815485.1 Rubrobacter sp. | reverse complement strand
CAATACTTCCACCATCTTTCTGAACCCGGCCATCACCGTCACCAGCATTCCGGGGATGATGAGGGCGAGCACCGGCGTCTGCCGTCCGACCATCTGCGATAACTCCATCGGGTCGAGTCCGGAGACGGAGGCTCCGGTCAGGATCGGGATACCGAACCCGCCGAACGCGACCGGCGCGGTATTCGCGAGCAGCGCCAGCGCGGCGGCATAGATCGGTTGGAAGCCGAGCCCCGCCATGAGGGAAGCGGTGATCGCGACCGGAGTACCGAAGCCCGCCGTCGCTTCGAGTAAGGCTCCGAACACGAAAGCAATGAGGACCACCTGTATTCGACGATCGTTGCTTAGGCCGGCGAGCGAGTCGCGGATGGTGTCGAAGTGGCCGGTATCCACGACAACGTTGTATATGAAGATGGCGTTTATCACGATCCAGACGATGGGGAACAGCCCGAAGCAGGCGCCTAGCAGGGCGCTATCCAGGGCGAGACCGATGGGCATCTTCCACACGAGCACCGAGATTACGAGCGATATTGCCAGCGCCGCCAGGGCCGCCCACTGGGCCGCGACCCTGAGAACGGCCAGCAGCACAAACAGCAACACTATGGGAATGAGGGCCACAAAAGTCGAGAGCCACAGGCTGCCTCCAACCGGCTGGTAAACTTGCTCGAACATTACCCCGCACCTCCCGTGAGGATGATCTTCCGGTCTCTCATCGCCCCCTCCTCTGCGAAATGTTTGTCTCTGGGCCGCTCCCCGGCTACCCAGGCCGGAAGTCTACTCGCATTTCTAGCCCGGCGCTTGCCCTCCGTTCGAAACACGGCTTCCCTGACAAACAGGCTTATCCGCGCCTCAGACGCCGTTCCTGCAGCCTGACACCAGCGCCACCCGCAGGTCGTTGACGTTGGTTCCGCTCGGGCCTGTTACGAGCAGCGCCCCGCCCGCCTCCAGCGCCGCGTAGGCGTCGTTCGTCTCCATGGCATCCTCGGGGTCCACGCCACCCTCCCGGATCGCGGATGCCGTGCCGCCGTCCACAAGCGCCCCGGCCGCCTCGGTCGGGCCGTCGTGGCCGTCGGTGTCCACGGAGAAGGCCGCCCATCCATCCACGCCTTCCAGCGCAAGCGACAGGGCCAGAGAGAACTCCTGGTTCGGACCGCCGGTCCCATCACCGCGCACGGTGACGGTTAGCTCCCCGGCGCCGACGATGGCGCACGGCGGGGGGATGGGGTTGCCGCTCGCGAGAACCTCGCGGACCACTGCCGCGTACATCGAGGCCGCGCCCCTCGCGTCCCCGGTGAAGAAGGTGGAGAGCAATAGCGGCGCGTAGCCAAGCTCCCGCGCCTTCTCGACCGCCGCCTCCGCCGCGTGCCGCCCGCCGCCGCAGACGACGTTGACTACTTTGTCGAAGAGGTCATCTCCCGGTTTGGGCGTCTCCTCGGCCGTTGCCAGATGCCGTGTCACGCTCTCCGGCGGCTCTATGCCGTAGCGTTCCAGTACGCTTCTTGCCCCTTCCAGCGTGGTCGGGTCGGGGGCGGTGAGGCCGCTTGCGATGGACGAAGGCTCGTCGCCGACCACGTCGGAGAGCAGGAGCGCGAGCGTGGGCGCGGGAGCCGCGAGATTCGCCAGACCGCCGCCCTTGAGGGTGGATACGTGTTTCCTGACGGTGTTGATCTCCGAGATATCCGCCCCGCTGCGGAGCAAGTCCCCGGTGAGACGCTTCAGTTCGTTGAGGCCGATTCCTTCCCCCGGATCGGCCAAAAGCGCCGAAGCCCCGCCGCTGATGAGGGCCAACAGGAGGTCGTTGTCCTCCAGGGATTCGGCAAGCTCCCGAGCCTTTCTAGCCGCCTCCACGCCGCGCTCGTCTGGCTCGGGATGGGAGGAGAAGACGGTCTCAAGGCCCTCCGGCCCAGGGTCGTGGTCGTCCTTGGTTACGACGATGCCGCCGGAGATTTTGTCTCCGAGCACTTCCACGGCAGCCCGCGCCATCGCGCCTGCGGCCTTGCCCGCCGCGACGACGGAGACGCTCCCGGCCTCGAAGGCGCGTCCGCCGACGGAGATCTCGCTTCCGACCACGCGCAGTGAGCGGCGGACGGCGTCGGCAGGGTCGGCGGCGGCGAGACCGGCCGCGAGGATCTCTCTCAGGTCGTCTTGCACGGGGACCTTCTAATCCCTCTCCGGGATCGATTCCGAGGGTTCGGAGGCTTTGTCCTCGACGGGCTCGAACTCGTTGATGGCGTCTATGGAGACGCCCATGGCCGCATCCGTCTCTCGCTCCACGATGACCTCGACGAGCGCAGGAACCCGCTTCTCCTCGCTGGCCTCGACGGCCCACCGGAACGCCTCCTTCATGTCCTCGGGCTTCGTGACCCGGCGGCCCAATGCGCCCTGGGACTCCATAAAAGTGACGAAGTCCACGCCCATCGGGCCTTCCGGTCCCTCGTTCGGTCCCTCCCCGTCCGGCCCCTCGTAGGCGAAGCTCACCGCGAAGTCCATGTCGTACTTCTTATCCTCGGGCTGCCGGATCAGGCTCGCGTAGGCGTTGTTCAGCATGACCAGCACGTAGGGGATCCTGTACTGCACGGCGACCGCAACCTCCTCCTCGAGGAACTGGAAGGTGTAGTCCCCGACGACCCCGACGACGAGGTTGTCCGGCCTGCCGAGCTTGGCGCCGATGCACGCAGGGACCTCCCACCCTAAAGGTCCCGCCTGCCCGCAGCAGAGGTAGTGGCGCGGCTTGTAGGTCTTCTGGAACTGCCCCGACCAGATCTGGTAGAGTCCGATGGCCGTCACGAAGATGGTGTCCTCGTCGAAGAACTCGTTCATGTCCTTGAAGACCCGCTGCGGTTTGATCGGCACCTCGTCGAAGTCCGTCTTCCTGTGCATAGACGAGCGCAGCTCGTCAACCCTCTCTACCCAAGAATCGGGTTCGCACGCCGCGGTCAAGTCGCCGGCGGCGGAGCGCATGGCCTTCAGGGCGAGCTTGGCGTCGGAGACGATGCCCAGATCGGGAGGGATGACTCTGCCTAGCTGGAAGGGGTCTATGTCTATGTGGACGAACTTGCGATCTCCTCGGTAGACCTCCGGGTCCCCGGTGTGCCGCTCGGCCCAGCGGTTGCCGATGCCGACGACTAGGTCGCTCTCCAGGAAGAGGGCGTTGGCGTAGCGCTGGCTGGTCTGGATGCCGACGATCCCGGCGTAGAGCGGATGGTCCTCACGGATGACGCCCTTGCCCATGTACGTTGGGGTCACCGGCACCTGGAGGTACTCGGCGAGCTCGACGAGCTCTTCCCAGGCTTCGGCGATGATGACTCCGCCGCCGGGCATCAGCATCGGCCTCTCGGCCTCCAGGATCATCTCGACCGCACGCCGGATGGCCTCCGGGTTGGGTTCGGGCCTCTCGAAGGACAGCCGGCCATCGAGCTCCGGGTCGTACTCCACCTCCTGGCCCTGCGTCACGTTGAGCGGCAGGTCTATGAGGACCGGGCCGGGGCGTCCCTCGCGCGCTATCTTGAAGGCCTTGCGGAAGATCCAGGGTATCTGCGCCGTCTCTTTGGCCTGCACGGCCCACTTGGTGACTGGCTTTGCTATCTCCACTATGTCTACGGCCTGAAAAGCTTCTTGGTGCAGCATGTGTGTCGGGGCCTGTCCTGTAATGCAAATGATCGGTATAGAGTCGGCCATGCAGGTGTAGAGGCCCGTGATCATGTTGGTCCCCGCGGGTCCCGAGGTGCCGATGTTGATGCCCACCTTCCCCGTAACCCGGGCGTAGCCGTCCGCCGCGTGCGTCCCGCCCTCCTCGTGGCGCACCGCGAGGGTCTTGATCTTCTCCGAACCTTCGAGCGCCTTGAATAGAGGTAGGATCGCCGCCCCCGGTATGCCGAAGGTGTACTCGACGCCCTCGTCCTCCATGATCTTTACCGCCGCCTCCATGACCCTCATCTTCGTCACAGAAAGACCTCCTTCTTTCCCACGATCCACCCTATTGTTCCCACGACCCACCCTATTGTTCCACCGGATACTTGTGTCCTGCAATCTCCTTTTTCACGATACGGAAAACCGCTTGACGGCTAGGCGTGTTCGTGAGAGCCTTTTGCCGGCGCGGTCCTTTCCGCGCTTGGCGAGGCAAGAGCGGGCGAGGTCGAGGTGGAAGGAGAAATGGAACAGCGCACGGGCGGGGTACAGTCGGTCAAGCGGGCGCTAGAAATTTTGGAGTTCCTGAGCCGTTCGGGGGGAGATCTGGGCGTGAGCGAGATCGGGGAGGCCACGGACCTGGCGGTGGGGACGGTGCATCGGCTGCTCGGGACGCTGACCGCCCGGGGCTACGTCCGCCGGGACGAGCGAACCCGGCGCTACGACCTGGGATTCAAGGCCCTGATGATGGCAATCGCGGCCCGGGAGCGCATCGGGCCGCTGGCCCTGCCATTCCTCGAAGAGTTGGTGCAGGTGAGCCAGGAGACCGTGAACCTGGCGATGCTGGAGGGGAATACGGCCGTGTACATAGAGCAAGCGTTCCCGCCGACCCGGGTGCTGCGAATCTTCACCGAGCCAGGCAACCGGGTTCCCCTTCACTCGTGCGGGACGGGGAAGATCCTCCTGGCCTATCAATCGCCGCGTCTCGTAGGCTTCGTCATCGACCGTACTGGCCTGCCCCAGCAGACCGTGAGCACGATAACCGACCCCTCCCAACTCAAGACCGAGCTCGAGAAGGTCCGCAAGGACGGCTACGCGATCGACTTCGAGGAGCAAGAAGTAGGCGTCCGTTGCCTCGCTGCTCCCATCTTCGGCCCGGATGGCGAGGTCTTCGCCGCTATGAGCATCTCCGGGCCGGCGAGCCGTCTGAAGAAAGGACGCCTGGACGAACTCGTCCCCAATATCAAGAGGGTCTCCGCCGCCTTCGCCGAAGCTTTCGGCTCCTCCTGAGAGCCACGACCGCCTCGTTTTCTACGATACGGAATACGCACTTTACCGAGGCTTGTGGCTGTGCTAGTAAGTGCTTAGAATTGCGGATTTGTTGGGCGAGTTCTGGGGAGTTAGGAGGAGAATGAGGTTCTGCGCGAACGTTTTCATGTTGTTCAGCGAGGCTCCGTTTCTGGAGCGTTTCGGGCGGGCGGCCGAGACGGGCTTTTCGGCGGTCGAGTTCTGGTGGCCTGGGGCCGTGGGGGAGGACCCGGGGGAGGTCGAGAGGGCGGTCAAGGACGCGGGGCTCGAGGTCGCGCTCTTCAACTTCGACGCCGGGGACATGTTGGGGGCTGGAGACCGGGGGTTGGTCAGCGACCCGGAGCGGGAGACGCAGTTCCGGGAGAACGTGCCGGTTGCGCTGGAGCTGGCGCGGTCCCTCGGCTGCCGGAGGATGAACGTCCTCGTCGGGCTCGAGATAGACGGCATGGGCAGAGAGGAGCAGCTCGAGCTCGCGAGAAAGAACGTCGGGTTCGCCGCCGACGAGGCCCGGGATGCCGGCGTCGAGGTCATGGTGGAGGCGCTGAGCACCTTCGATAACGGGCCCTATCTGCTGAATAAGACGGAGCAGGCGGTCGAATTCGTGAAGAGCGTGGGCCGTGAGAACGTGAAGATCCAGTACGACTTCTTCCAGATGCAGAGGATGGAGGGGAACCTGGTCGCCAACTTCAGGGAGCACTTCGACCGCATCGGTCACGTCCAGATCGCCGATTCGCCGGAGCGAGGGGAGCCGGGGACGGGCGAGATCCACTACCCCTACGTCTTTGGTGTTTTGGAGGAGTTGGGCTACGACGGCTACGTCGGTCTCGAATACGGTCCGACGACGGAGACGACGGAAGAGAGCCTCGAGTGGCTGCCCAAAGAACTGCGCGGCAAAGACGTTAAGGTTCCGGACCTGAAGCTTTAAGGAGGGATGAGCGATGGCAGAGAAGATTGGTTTCGTGGGTCTGGGGATCATGGGCAGGCCAATGGCGCGAAACTTGATGGAGGACGGCTACGAGCTGGTGCTCTACAACCGCACCGAGGAGAAGGCCGAAGAGCTGGCGCAAGAAGGGACTGCGGAGGTCGCCGGCAGCCCCAGAGAGGTGGCGGAGAACAGCGACATAATCATCACGATGCTGCCGGACTCTCCCCAGGTAGAAGAGGTCTTGGCCGGGGAGGGCGGCGTCCTCGAAGGACTCGGGGAAGGCTCTCTAATCGTGGACATGAGCACGATCTCGCCGGTGGTGACGAAGGAGCTTGCCGCGAAGGCCGGGGAGCGTGGGGCCTCGATGCTGGACGCGCCGGTCTCCGGGGGGGACGTGGGGGCCATTAACGGTGAGCTTTCGATCATGGTGGGTGGATCAGAGGAAGACTTCGAGCGGGCAAAACCGCTGTTCGATGTGATGGGGAAGGTTGCCACGCTAGTCGGGCCGGTTGGGAGCGGGCAGGTGGTCAAGGCGTGCAACCAGATAGTGGTGGCCCTCAACATCGAGGCCGTGAGCGAGGCGCTGGTGCTCGGCTCGAAGGCCGGCGTCGCGCCGGAGAAGGTGGTCGAGGCGCTCTCGGGGGGGCTTGCTGGCAGCGCGGTGATGGAGGCCAAGAAGGAGAAGTTCTTCGGCCATGAC
>JACDGB010000104.1 GCA_013815485.1 Rubrobacter sp. | reverse complement strand
GCAAGGCCGGTAATCTTCAGCACGTCTACCTGTTCGTGGTGCCAGCGGGCGAAGCGCTACTTCCGCGAACAAGGGGTTTCGTTCAAGGAGATCAACGTCGAGAGGGACCCGGCAGCCGCCCGCGACCTCGTCAAGAAGACCGGGCAGGGCGGGGTTCCGGTCATCAAGATCGGGGGCGCCTCGATCGTCGGCTTCGACAAGGGGCGCATAGACAGGGAACTGGCCCGCAACTCGTCCTGAAAGGCCCGTAGGCGGGGCCGGCCGGATACGGTGCTGTCGCGGCGGTTCTCTTCCGTATACTCCTCTGCATGAGACTTATCGTGGCGGAGAAGCCGTCGGTGGGACGGGACATAGCGGGGGCGCTTGGCGGGGGGAGCAAGGGCAGGGGGTCGGTCAGGGGCGACGGGTGGGCGGTCACGTGGGCGCTAGGGCACCTCGCGGAGCTCGCGCCCCCCGACGCCTACGGCGAGCAGTACAAAAGGTGGCGGCTTGAGACGCTGCCCATCCTGCCCGAGAGGTTCAAGGTCAGGGTTACGCCAAAGACCCGCGAGCAGTTCAACGTCGTCAAGGGCCTCCTGCAAGACCCATCCGTAACCGAGGTCGTCAACGCGTGTGATGCGGGGCGGGAGGGGGAGCTCATCTTCGCCTACCTGTACGGGTTAAGCCGTTGCGGGAAGCCGGTCAGGCGGCTTTGGATCTCCTCTCTCACCCACGAGGCGATCCGATCCGGCTTCGACGCTTTGCGCGATGGAAGCCGGATGAAACCCCTGGAAGACGCGGCGCGTAGCCGCGGGGAGGCCGACTGGGTCGTCGGTATGAACGCGACCCGCGCCTACTCCATCCGCTTCGGCCGGCCCGGCAACGTCCTCTCCGTCGGCCGCGTCCAGACCCCGACCCTGAAGCTCCTCGTGGACCGCGAGGCGGAGATAGAGGCCTTCAAGCCCGAGAAGTTCTGGACCGTCCACGCCCGCTTCGTCCGCGACGGCGGCACCTACGACGGCGCCTGGTTCAAGGGCAAGCAGAACCGCCTGGATAACCGGGAGGCCGCCGAGGAGATAGCGGAGAAGGTCCGTGGTGGCACCGGCGTCGTGAAGAAGGCGGAGAAAAAGACCGCCACCGAGAAGCCGCCGCTCCTCTACGACCTGACCGAGCTCCAGCGTCACGCCAACTCCCGCTACGGCTTCACCGCCGAGCGGACGCTGCGGGCCGCCCAGTCGCTCTACGAAGAGAAGAAGCTCATCACCTACCCGCGCACCTCCAGCCGCTTCCTCTCGGGGGACATGGTCGGCGGCCTGAAAAAACGCGTCGAGGCGGCTGGCGGACTGCCCGAGCTCTCTCCATTCGCGGAGAAGCTCCTGGAGAAGCCGAAGCTCCCCGTCACCCCGCGCATCGTGAACGACTCGAAGGTGACGGACCACCACGCCATTGTCCCGACGAACAAGAAGTCCTCGGGCAACCTGTCGTCGGATGAGGCGAGGGTCTACGACCTCGTCGCGCGACGCTTTCTGGCCGTGTTCTTCCCGGCTGCCCGCTTCGAGAACACCACCGTCGTGACGGAGGTTCGCGGGGAGACGTTCCTGAGCAAGGGCCGGGTCGTGCTGGAGGCCGGGTGGCGGGCGCTCTACCCTGACGGCGTTGGCGGGAAGAAGGAGCAGGAGCCGCCCGTCCTGCCCCCGATAGAGGCCGGTCAGGAGTGGGCCGTCGCGAAGACCGGCGTCAAGGAGGGGGAGACCAAGCCCCCGCCCCGCTACTCCGAGTCCGCGCTGCTCGGGGCGATGGAGACGGCTGGCAAGCTTGTCGAGGACGAGGAATTGCGCCAGCAGATGAAGGACTCAGGGCTCGGCACGCCGGCCACGCGGGCGGCGACCATCGAGCGCCTCATAAGGGTCGGCTACGTCGAGCGCGAGAAGAAATCGCTCGTGCCAACGCAGAAGGGGCGGTCCCTGATCTCCCTCCTCGGCGACAGCCCGCTCGGCTCACCGGAGCTCACCGCCCGGTGGGAGGAAAGGCTGGCGAAGATGGAGCAGGGCGCCGAGAAGCGTCCGGACTTTATGGCCGACATAACCGGCTTCGTGACCTCCCTCGTCGACGAGGTCCGCGGGATGCAGGGCGAGAAGGTCGCCGCACCCTCCCGCGCGGACCGCGAGCCGCTCGGCGCGTGCCCGAAGTGCGGCTCGCCCGTGACCGAGACGAAGAAATCCTACGGTTGTTCTGCCTGGAAAGAGAACCGCTGCGACTTCGCGATCTGGAAACAAGTCTCAGGCAAACGCCTGAGCGCCTCCCAGGCCAAACAGCTCCTGACCAACCGCCGCACCCCCCAGCTAAAAGGCTTCCGGAGCAAGGCCGGCAAGCCCTACGCCGCCGCCCTCAAGCTCGACGAAGAACATAAAGTCCGGCTCGACTTCGAGAACGGGCGCTGATCCCGACCCTCTTCGACACCCTGGAGGCGCGCCTGGCCCGGATGGGCTAGGCAAAGTTCCTGGATACACGGGTTGCGCCGCCCTTCGGATTGCTCCATTATCCGTACGTCGGAGATAAGAACGGAAGAGGGTATGACTTTGTGCAGGTCGGTGGCGGTGTTGGTGTTTTCCCTGGCACTCGTGTTGTCCGGTCTTATTGGCGTCGCGCCCTCGGGTCAGTTGCGGCCCGCGGAGGCGGCCTCGGGCGTGGTGGTTAGCGTGGGGTGCGATGGCAACCCGGAGGTTACCCGAGTCAAGAACAATCGGTCGAGCGCGGTCAAGATCAGGAGCGTCGGGTCCGCCTATCAGCCGCGCAGCAACGAGCCGTTCTACGTGAACCTCAGGCTCGCCCCGGGGAGGACGGTGGCCTTTGAGAGCGGAACCGCCGCGAACAGCAACACCCTCACCCGGCAGTACATCTACAACAGCGACGTTAGCAGCAAGGAAGCCGCCAGGGTCGCGACCTCGGTAGGCGTTTTCGTGGATCGCTGTTAGCCAGGGCGGTTCTTGAACCGTCCCTACGATCGTCCCAAAGGACCCTATTCAGTATCTTCACCCCGCCTTGCTCGCCAATATCTGGTCAACCACGCTCTTCGGGTTGTCTGTCCCCCCAATGTAAAGGCTGTGGTTCTTGCCGTCCTTGACGTACTTGAAGTACCAGTACGGCCCACGACGTGTGCCCTTGTCGGTGTAACGGTACTCCGATTGGAGCCAACCGCTACGGTAGTTGATGCGCTGCTCTACCGTGCTGGCGGGGTCCAGCTTGTCGTCTATGTACATCCTGAGTTCCGCCAACTGGTCCCGGTCCAGTCGGTCTATCTGTTCGCGAATTTCCATCCCGTCAAGCTCCTTCCTGCTGTGTGCTGCACACAGTATAAATGTGCCTTCCAGCGTGTCAAGTGCGGTAGGGGATTACTTTAGGGGGTTGATGCCTTTCCAACCGGAGATGGTGCATTGGTTGGCACGGTGCGACAACAAGAATGCCGCACGGATACAAGGTGTAGAAGCCTTAACGGTTACTTCCGATTCGTGCGCTACACTCTTGCGTCTATGAGGGTTATCGTTGTCGGGGCCGGTCTTGCCGGTCTTACGTGTGCAAAGGTGTTGAAAGGGCTTGGGGCCGAGGTCGCCGTCTTCGAGGCGTCGGATGGCGTCGGCGGTCGCGTGCGCACGGACGAGAGGGACGGGTTTCTGCTCGACCGGGGCTTTCAGGTGTACTTCACGTCTTACCCGGTCTCCAGGCGGCACCTGGACCACGGGGCGCTTGATCTGCGGGCCTTCGATCCGGGTGCGGTGGTGCATCGGGGTCGCGGGCGGAGCGTGCTCTCGGACCCGGTTCGCGACCCGAAGGCGCTTCTGCCGACGCTGCTCTCCGGCGAGGCCACGCTCGGGGACAAGCTGCGCACCGTCGGGGTGGCGGCGAAGACGCTGCCGGGGACGGCGACGAGCGCCGGGCGCGAGAACGGGCGGGCCGACGTCTCGACGCTGGAGTACCTCAGGTCCTCCGGGTTGTCGGAGCGGTACATAGACGCTTTCTTCAGGCCGTTTTACGGTGGGATCACGTTGAACCGCACGCTGACGACGAGCTCCCGCGTCCTGCGGTTCACCTTCAGGATGCTCGCCACCGGCCGGACCGTCGTGCCGGCGCGGGGGATGGGTGAGATCTCCAACCAGCTCGCCTCCCACCTGCCGGAGAACACCATCCACCTGAACAATCCCGTCGACTCCCTGTTGCGCGAGGACGGACGGGTGCGGGGAGTAAGCGCGGCTGGGGTGGAGCACGAGGCGGACGCCGTGGTCGTCGCCACGGACGCCCCAGCGGCCGGTGGGCTGACCGGGGAGACCGTGCCCCGGGACTCGGTGGGGGAGGTCTGCCTGTACTACGAGACGAGCGGGTTGGAGGGCGGAAAGAAGATCCTGCTGAACGCGGAAGACACGGCCTTCGTGAACAACGCCGCCGAGATGAGCAACGTCTCCGAGAAGTACTCCCCCCCGGGACGCCACCTCCTCTACGCCGTGGCCCTGACCGGGCTCGACCTGCCGGACGAGGAGCTCCTGCGCCGGGGGGTGGAGGACGTGAGCCGGTGGTATCCGGACGCCGAGTTCCGGCCGCTGGGGTTGCGCCGCATCCCCTACGGCCAGTTCGCCCAGCCGCCGGGCATCCACGAGGGTCTGCCGCGGAACAGGACGGGGACGCCGGGGCTCTTCCTTGCGGGCGAGTTTACGGAAGATTCTTCCATCAACGGGTCCATGTTGTCCGGGGAAAAGGCCGCGGCTGAGGTGTTCGGATGAGCGGTCCACAGAACGGCTTCCCCGCGCTCAAGATAGAGAAGCTCAAGAAGACCTACAAAAACGGGTTTCGGGCGCTGGACGGGGTCTCGCTGGAAGTGGGGGCCGGGAAGTTCTTCGGGTTGCTCGGGCCGAACGGGGCGGGGAAGACGACGCTCATAAACAGCGTGGTCAGCCTCGCGCGGCCGGACTCCGGTACCGTCGAGGTGTATGGGAAAGACGCGTTCAAGGAATTTCGGGAGGCGCGGCGCATGATCGGGGTCTCGCCGCAGGAGATCAACCTGGACAAGTTCCTGACCGTCGAGGAGGTTCTAATCTTCCATGCCGGCTACTATGGCGTTCCGAAAAAAAAGGCGAAGGACAAGGCCGCGGAACTGCTCGAACGCTTCGGTCTCGTCGAGAAGCGGGACCATAGAACGAACACGCTCTCGGGCGGGATGAAGCGGCGGGTGCTGTTCGCCCGCGCCCTCATGCACGACCCGGAGGTGCTCTTCCTCGACGAGCCGACCGCGGGTGTGGACGTGGAGCTCCGCTACAAGCTATGGGGCTACATCCGGGAGCTCAACCGCGGTGGCATGACCATCTTGCTGACGACGCACTACCTCGAAGAGGCCGAGGCGCTTTGCGAGGACATCGCGCTCATAGACGGTGGCAGGATCTCCGCGCAGGGCACCAGCGCCGAGCTCAAGGAGCGTTACGACGCCAGGAACGTCGAAGAGGTCTACATGAAGGTGATCGGCGATGCTTCTAACTGACCGGACCTTCAGGACGCTGCTCTCGCGAGAGGTGCTGCGTTTCACGCGGGTCTGGATGCAGACGATACTGCCCCAGATCCTGACTTCCCTCCTCTACCTGGTCGTCTTCGGCATAGCTCTGGGCACCCGTATCAAGGAGATCGAAGGCGTCCCTTACCTCGAATACATCCTGCCGGGCATAGCGCTCATGAGCCTGATCACCAACGCGCAGATGAACTCCTCCTGGTCCGTCTTCGACGCCAAACGGGAACGCTACATAGACGAGGTCCTCATAAGCCCCATGAGCAACCTCCAGATCGCCCTCGCCTACTCTTTGGGCGGCACGCTCCGCGGCGTGGTGATGGGGGCCTGTACTCTGCTCGTCGGCATTCCGTTCGTGGGCATAAACGTCGAGAACCCGCTGCTGCTAATAGTCATCGGGGTCTTCGCCTCCTTCGCTTTCTCCTCCCTGGGGACGATGGTTGGCGCCTTGGCTACCAGAATAGAGCACATCTCGTTCTTGACCAGCATCGTGATCCAGCCGCTCACGTTCCTGGGCGGGGTCTTCTACTCCGTCGGGATGCTGCCTGACGGCCTGCGGCTGGCGACGTTCTTCAACCCGATCTTCTACACCGTGGACGCCGCCCGCTTCGCCACGCTTGGCATCTCCGACCTCAACCCCTACCCGACGCTTGGGATGGTCTTCCTGATCTCCGTCATGGCCTTCTGCGGCGCCTGGTGGGCCATAAGCCATGGGCCGAACCTCCGCTACTGAGAGTAGTCGCCCACCAGCGCGCCCAATAGGAGTACACCAAGAGACTCGCTGCCTCCCGCCGAACCCCGCTAGCCACGTGCGAAGGTGCGTGACCCAGGAGGTGAACCATCTCGTATTTACGATGGTGTATACTTCGGTCCCGAGATGCAGCAACGGGATGAGTTTGAGTGGGACGACGATAACGAGGAAAAGCTGGCCGCCAGGCACGGGGTGGACCGCTATGAGGCCGAAGAAGCTGCCACAGATCCTAGAGCTTCTGTCAAACGGATCGGCGCGGACCGGGTCGGCAATCCCGAGTAC
>JACDGB010000458.1 GCA_013815485.1 Rubrobacter sp. | reverse complement strand
CCAGTTCTGGGCCGGATTACTGGTTGCTCTGGGCGTCGGAGGGTTCCTGTCGTACCTGCTCGCCACCGAGGACTGGAGCGACACGAGCGCGGGGAATGGCGCGGTAGACGTGGCGGATTTCGGGAACAACCTTCTCGGGGTGAGCCCCGGATCGGAGATCTTCGCGCTGCTCTTCGAGGTGGCTTCGGTGTTGCTCTTGATCGCTGTGGTCGCCGCCATCGTCGTGAGCCGCCGCAAGTCGGGCGAGGATGTTAACCGGGGAGCCGTGGATCGGGGGGCTGAGTAATGCCGCCGATTGTGCAGCAAGTCATTGATGCGCTGACGGCGACGCCGCCGCTCGCAGGGTATCTGATAGTCGGGGCGATCATGTTCGCCATCGGGACGTGGGGAGCCCTGATCCGCCGCAACGCCGTCGTGGTTTTCATGTGCGTGGAGTTGATGATAAATGCCGTGAACCTGACGCTCGTGGCATTCGGAGACTTTCTGCCGGGCGAAGGCGGACTCGGGGCGAGCTACGCGGTGCTCGTGATCGCCATCTCGGCCGCGGAGATCGCGGTGGGGCTTGCGATAGTGCTTGCGGTATTCCGTTCGCGCCGCACGGTGAACATAGACGAAGTCAACTCGATGCGGGGCTAGAAGGGATGGCTGTTTAGATGACAACCGTCGGCCAACAGCTTATCGTGGCGGCCATCCCCGGCCTCCCGGCGCTGATCTTTTTGGTGCTGGCGCTCTTCGGGCGCTTGTTGAAGGAGAACGCTCAGTATGTCGCCATCCTCGGGGTCACCATCTCGCTGGTCTTCTCGGCTTTCTCGGTGTACTACGTTGCGAGCAACGGCGGGACGCCCATCGAGTTCTCTGTCCCGTGGATAGATCTCGGGCCCGGCGGGACGTTCTCGATGGGGATCTACATAGACGGCCTTGCCTCCGTGATGCTCGTCGTGGTGTGCTTCGTGAGCCTCATGATCCAACTGTATTCCGGCGCGTTCATGGAGGGCGACTCGCGCTTCGCTTGGTACTACGCCGTCCTGAACCTCTTCACCGCCTCGATGCTCGGACTGGTCGTCGCCCCGAATTTCATCGAGTTGTACGTGTTCTGGGAACTGGTCGGTCTTTGCTCGTACCTGCTGGTCGGACACTGGTACGAGAAGCCCTCGGCCCGCGACGCCGCGCAGAAGGCATTCATCGTCACGCGAGTTGGCGACGCCGCGCTGTTCGTTGGGATCATCATCTTCTGGCGGGCGACGGGGACGACGTCGTTCGATGAGATCTCGATCGCGGCCCAGTCCGGGTTCATCGGCGGCTCCGCGCTCACGGCTGCGTTGGTGCTCGTGTTTATCGGGGCCGTCGGCAAGAGCGCGCAGTTCCCGCTGCACGTCTGGTTGCCTGACGCGATGGAGGGTCCGACGCCGGTCAGCGCGCTCATCCACGCGGCCACGATGGTAGCGGCTGGTGTTTATCTCGTGGCGCGCACCTATGACATCTTCGTGCAGAGCGAGACGGCGATGCTGACGGTGGCTTACGTCGGCGGGTTCACGGCGCTCATGGCGGCGACGATGGCGTTGGTCAAGAAGGATATAAAGCGCGTGATCGCCTACTCGACCATCTCGCAGCTCGGGTACATGATGCTGGGGCTTGGGATCGGGCAGTATACGGCGGGCTTCTTCCACCTCTACAATCACGCCTTCTTCAAGGCGCTCCTCTTCCTCTGCGCCGGTAGCATCATCTACGCGATGAACTCCTACAGCCTGCCGGAGATGGGAGGGTTGCGGCGACGAATGCCAATAACCTTCTGGGCGATGGTGCTTGCGGGGCTGTCGCTATCCGGGATCTTCCCGTTCGCCGGGTTCTGGTCGAAGGATGCCATCGTGGCGAGCGCGTACGAGGAGCATTACTACGTGCTGTTTGGGATGGCGTTGCTGACGGTTTTCCTGACGGCTTTCTATATATTTCGGGCGATCTTCATCGCCTTCACCGGCGAGCCGCGCAGTGAGGCGGCCCGTGAAGCCATTGAGTCGCCGGGGATCATGACCGGCCCGATGCTCTTGCTGGCGTTCCTCTCCATCGTGAGTGGATGGGTCGGCATCCCGGAGGGTTTCGGTATCCCGATCCGGGACTACTTCGCCGGTTTCGTGACGCCGAGCGAGTTCGCCAGCGAGACGCTGGCGCTGGAACCACACGCCTTCAGCTTCACGCTTGGTGGAATTTCAGTGGCTGTCGGGCTCGCGGGCATCGGGCTGGCGTACTTCCTGTACGTGGCGCAGCCGCAGCGGGCGGGCCAACTGGCGCGGAGTCTCTCGCCCTTGCACACGTTCTTGGATAAGGGCTGGTACTTCGACGCGCTGTATGGGGCGGTCTTTGTCAACGGCGCGAAGGCGCTG
>JACDGB010000457.1 GCA_013815485.1 Rubrobacter sp. | reverse complement strand
CGGGCGCTCGCTCGAGAACCAGAAGGCTCTCGGGGTCGTCACGGCGCTCTTCGAACACTACCTAAGGCACCCGGATCAGCGCAGCAGCAGCGACCCCGACCCGCTAGTGGAGACCGTAGACTTCGTGGCGGGCATGACCGACCGCTACGCCCTGGCAACCTACAGGCGCCTCTTCATACCGCGGGGTGAAATTTTCGCGTAAGGCGGCCCCCTCCCCGTTCCGCGCGATGGAGAGGGCTGTGGGGGTCAGGGCGGCGATCACGGAGCCTCCGTCCTGCCCGCGGTGTGCAAGTCAGGCGTTTGCCAGTGGGGCATCAACCCGGTGGATCATTTACCGCAGATGCTTTTTGGTAGTCCCTGGGTGTGCGGCTAGGGGACGAGGATCACCTTTCCGTAGACAGTGCGCGATTCGGCGAGGGCCATCGCCGCGCTGGCTTCGGCGAGGGGGTAGCGGGCCGCGACGTTGGGAGTGATGGTGCCGTTGGCGAGAAGGCCGAAAACTCGCCTCAGGTCCTCTCGGAGGTGACTGCGGAAGGTGGCTGGGCGTAGCCCGTATCCTGACCAGACGTTGTAAAACGTGGCGGTGCGTCCGTTCGGCAGGGTGTTCCAGATGGCCAGCTGGGCCAGGGCTTTCATGAAGGGGCGGACGAGTGACCCGGTGTCCTTCATCATGGATGCGATGACATAGCAGACGAGGGCACCTCTGGGTCCGAGCATCCGGTATGAAGCGAACATCACCGGACCTCCGACGTTATCGAAGATGGCGTCCACACCCCTGGGGGCAAGCTGCCGGACCCGGCCGGCCAGATCTTGGTCGTTGTAGTCGACCGGTTCGACACCGGCCGCCCGAAGCGCGTCGTGGTGGTGGGGGGCAGCGGTGCCGATGATGTGGAGATCGGCATGGTGGGCGAGCTGAACCAGGATGCCACCGACGCCGCTGTTGGCCCCGTGCACGACAATGGTCTGTCCCCTTTTTACGCGTGCCTTGCGGTGCAGCATCTGCCAGCGCCGCTGCGGGCGCTGAAGGAGGCGCCCGCATTGTCTCGGTCAGCTCCAGCGGGCACGGGGCCTCTCCGGTGGTCTTCGACGACATCAACTTCGAGCGGCGCCAATACGACTCGTCTCTCGCATACGGCCAGTCCAAAACGGCCAACGCGCTTTTCGCCGTCGGAGCGACGCGCCGCTGGGCGTCCGACGGCATCGTCGCCAACTCGCTGATGCCGGGCGGTATCTGGACGAACCTGCAGCGTTATTGGGACCCGGCCGAGCTCGCACGTACGAAGGAAATGGTTGCCAACGCCGGCATGGAGGCCAAGACGCCGGAGCAGGGCGCCGCGACCTCCGTGCTGCTGGCAGCCTCCCCACTGATTGAGGGCGTCGGTGGGCGCTACTTTGAGGACTGCCACGAGGCGGAGGTCGTCCCGGCCATCGTCGGCGGCATCTACGGGGTACGCGACTACGCGCTGGACCCCAACGCCGCCGAGCGGCTCTGGGACGAATCCCGGCGCCTCCTGGGGTAACCGCTAGGGCCTGCCGATGACGTCGCGCCATCGGCGGGTTCGTAGAGCAGTATCCCGAAAGCTAGTTTATGTCAGCCAGTGTTCAGCAGACCGGAGGAGATCCCGGAGATGGTGAGTAGGAGCGTTTTCAGGACGCCTTCGCGCTCGGGGGAGTCTTCGGGCAGGCTGCGGAGCCGGCGCAGGAGGCTGACCTGGACGTACGAGAGCGGGTCCACGTAGGGGTTCCTGAGCCGGATCGAACGCTGCAAGACCGGGCTCTCGTCCAGCAGGTTCTCGTTGCCCGTGATGAGCAGCAGGGCTTCGACGCAGGCGGCGTGCTCCTCGGAGATCCTGGCCCACAGATCGTCCCGGATCCCCCCGTTCGAAACGAGTGAAGTATAGGTCTTCGCTATCCGCAGATCACTCTTGAGAAGGGTCATCTGCATGAAGTCGACGAGTGTCCGGAAGAAGGACCAGCTCTTGTACATCTCCCGTAAGGTCTGCAGTTTCTCGCTGCTTTTTGTCTGGAGGCCAAGCGCGGTGCCCGAGCCGAACCAGGACGGTAACATGAAACGGTTCTGGGTCCAGGCGAAGACCCAGGGGATAGCCCGCAGGCTCTCCACCTCCGGGTTCTGGTCCCGCCGGGCGGGGCGGCTGCCCATGTTCAGGGACGAGAGCTCGCCGATGGGAGACGCTTCGGAGAAGAAGGAGAGGAAGCGGTCGTCCTCGTAGACGAGGTCGCGGTACGCGTCCCTGGCGGTTTCGGAGAGCTCTTCCATCGCCACGACCCAGCGTGGTTCGGGTGTGGGGGGGGAGTAGTTGGCGCTCGCTTCGAGTACCGCGGCCAGGATCGTGTCGAGGTTCCGTCTGGCGAGGCCAC
>JACDGB010000456.1 GCA_013815485.1 Rubrobacter sp. | reverse complement strand
ATCACCTATGCTATTCTACCGCCGTACCGGGGCGGATTTCGAGAGGGACGCGGGCCATGAGCATTATCGAGTTCAGCGGGGTGGACAAGTTCTTCGGGAATTTCCAGGTCCTCGAAGGCATAGACCTCACCGTGGACGAGGGCGAGGTCGTGGTCGTGATCGGGCCGAGCGGGTCGGGGAAAAGCACGCTCCTGCGGTGCATAAATGGGCTGGAGGCGATCTCCTCCGGCGAGCTGGTCGTTGACGGGACGCGCCCCGGTGAGAAGGGCACGGATCTCAACCTCCTGCGGAGTGAGATCGGGATGGTCTTCCAGCAGTTCAACCTCTATCCGCACATGACGGTCGCCCAGAACATCCAACTCGCCCCGATGAAGGTAAAAAAAGTTTCGGCGAAGGAAGCCGACGAACGGTGCATGCGCCTGCTGGAGCGGGTCGGCATCCCCGAGCAGGCGAACAAGTATCCGGAGAGCTTGTCCGGGGGACAGCAGCAACGGGTCGCCATCGCGCGCGGGCTGGCGATGGAACCCAGGATCATGCTGTTTGATGAGCCGACGAGCGCGCTGGACCCGGAGATGATAAGCGAGGTTTTGGAGGCGATGGCCGGGCTCGCCGAGGGCGGCATGACGATGGTCGTCGTGACCCACGAGATGGGTTTTGCAAGGCGCGTCGCCGACCGGGTCATATTCATGGACGAGGGACGCATCGTCGAGGTCGGCCCCCCAGAGCATTTCTTCCAGAATCCAAAACACGAGCGCACCAAACGCTTCTTGAGCCAGATCCTTCATTAGTGTTTGGAGAAAGATTGGGCAAACTCTCCAAGCTGACGCTCGGGTTGGCGACGGTCTCTCCTTTGTTCCTGATCTCGGCCTTCGTTGGAACCTTGCGCCACGATCCTCCTCTTCCCCGAAGCTCTCACCCAGGACTCCGATGAGTTCTTCGAGGCGTTCGCGCGGCACTTCGTGCTGGTCTTCCTGACCGTCGCCACGCTGATCCTGGCGATCCTACTGGCGATAGCGATGCCGCTGGTCCTCGTGCTCTACGCCCTCTTTCCAGTGAGAGGATATAAGAAGGGGAGAGGAGAACCTGGGTCGTCGTGCTCCTTTCGGACGGCATCCTCGTGGCGCCTTTTTACTGGTATTTCCACGTCTGGCGGGAAACCCCGGCGGCGCAAGGCGCACTCAAGCACGGTGCGCCGGTTCCGGTTCCCGCAGTCTGCGGTAGCGAAGCCCATTCCGACAATCCTCGCGCCGCGTTGCGGTTCGGGACGCGGAGAGCTATCTTTGCCGGACATTCGTTCTGTTTCGAGGAGATCGGAGACTTCATGAAGACCAGGCTGGTTCTCGACGGCATACTTCCATACAACCCGCCTCGGCTGGGGGAGGAGATCTCAGTCGACTGCGGCTTGAAGGAGTTCGTGAAGCTGACCATGAACGAGCTTTCCTTCGGCCCACTCCCGGAAGCCCGCGAGGCGATCATCGATTCCCTCTCCCGCGCCGGACGATATCCGGATAGGGACTCCGGCCCTCTGAGAGCGGCCATCGCCGAGGCGAACCCAGGCGTCGCGCCAGACAACATCGTGGTCGGTAACGGCTCCAGCGAGGTGCTCGTTGACTTGATGCAGACGCTGGAGCGGCCTGGGGAGGTGGTCATCGCCTGGCCCTCCTTCCCTTTCTACGTCTCGTCGGCGAGCGTGGTGGGGTTGCAAGCGCGTAAAGTCGAGTTGGACGCGAACCACAAGGCCGATCTCGACGCCATGCTCGCGGCGGTCACGGACGAGACGCGGGCCGTGATCCTCTGCAACCCCAACAACCCGTCCGGCACATACCATCCCCTCTCCGAAGTGCGGGCATTCGCAAACGCCCTGCCCGAGGATGTGCTCCTGATCCTCGACGAAGCCTACTACGAGTTCGTGGGGGATCCACTCTACGAAGGTTCACATGAACTGGCGCTCGAATCCGAGAATATCGTCTCCTCACGAACGTTCTCCAAAGTACACGGGCTGGCGGCTTTCAGGGTCGGCTACGGCATAGCCCCGGCGAGGCTCGCCGATTGCGTCTGGCAGGCTCACGTCCCATTCAGCGTGAACCAGGCCGGGCAAGCCGCCGCGACAGCCTCGATGCGCCAGCCTGATGCCATCGCCGAACGCGCCCGTTTGATGAAGCGGGAACGCGAGCGCGTGCAGGCGGCGTTCGGAGAGGCCGGCCTGGAATACGTTCCCTCGCACACGAACTTCGTCATGGTTGGCGCGGGTCCGAAAACTTTCGAGAAGACCGGAGTGCTGGTGCGCGAGGGCGAGGCTCTCGGGTATCCCGTTGGGTGGAGCCGGGTCACCATCGGCGGCCCGGAGGAGAACGACCGGCTGCTCGCCGCGTTCTCTAGCG
>JACDGB010000103.1 GCA_013815485.1 Rubrobacter sp. | reverse complement strand
GGATGGTTTGCTCCTGAGCGGTGGCAGCGATCTTCACCCGAGCTACTACGGGGAGGAGCCTATCCCCGAGCTTAACGTCACCGTCCCGGAGCGTGACGCATTCGAGATGGAGTTGCTGAAGCACGCGCTGCGGCGTGGGATCCCGGTGTTCGGGATCTGCCGGGGGATGCAGGTCTTGAATGTGGCGTTGGGCGGGACGCTGTACCAGGATCTCCCGTCGCAGATGGAGGGCGGCGTGCTGCTCGGACATCGCCAGGAGACGCCAAAGTGGCAGCCGAAGCACGAGGTCGAGGTGGATGGCGGCTCGCAGGTCGCGGGGATCATGGGTTCGCGTGCGTTCAAGGTCAATTCGTACCACCATCAGGCGGTGAAGGACCTCGCGCCGGGCCTCGTCGTGGTCGCGCGTTCCCCTGATGGGGTGGCTGAGACCGTGGAGTATCGGGACTTGTCGGAGTCCTGGATCCTGGGGGTCCAATGGCACGCCGAGGCGATGCGCGCCACGGGCTCCGAGCATCGCAACCTGTTCGCGGCCCACGTCGAGGCCGCCGAACGTCATGCGCTGCGCCGGGCCGCGGCGTAGGAAAGCAGATCCACCGCGCAAACTCCGCTGGGCATCCCCAGAGGCATCTTCGTCACTATCGAAGGGCTGGATTTCTCCGGTAAATCAACCCTGGTCCGCTATCTGAAAGAGTTGCTGGACGAAGCTCCTCCGACGTACTTCACTCGTGAGCCCGGTGGCACGTTGGCGGCGGAGCGCATCCGGGAGATTTTGCTGGATCCCGAGGTGGAGATGGACCCGTGGACGGAGGCGTATCTGTATGCCTCGGCGCGGGCTGACCATGTGCGAGGTGGGATCCTGCCTCGCCTGGAGCGGGGCGAGAACGTCGTCTGTGAGCGGTATCTGGATTCCAGCGTCGCCTATCAAGGATATGGTCGAGGGCTGGGCGCGGATGCAGTCCGCGAGTTGAATTCGTGGGCTACTGAAGACATTTTGCCGGATCGGACGTTTTACCTGCGCCTCGGGGTGGAGGAGCGGGAGCGGCGCGCTCGGGAGGGCCGGGGGTCGCTCGATAGGATCGAACGCATCGGCGCGGAGTTCATGCGTCGCGTGGAACGGGGGTTCGAGGAGATCATTCGTCTGGCGCCGGGGCGGTTCTTCGTCCTCGATGCCACCCTTCCGCCGGAGGAGTTGGCGGAGACGGTGAGGCGTGAGATGGAGGTTGCGACCGCTTATAATCGTGGCGGCGAAGAGTAGGTTTCTTGGAGGAGTGGCGTGGACCGGAGACCGGAAGAGAAGAGAAGGGGACGTTTGCTGGGGATTGCCCTCGGTATCGGGGTGGCTATCGGGGCTGGTCTCGCGGCGCGCAACGGCGATGGGGGCGATGACGGCTGACGTTGTGACTTTCGCTGGCATTCTCGGCAATGAGGCGTCGCTGAGGCGGCTGGAGCGGGGCCTGGCGATGGGCGAGGTGTCGCACGCTTATCTCTTCTTCGGGCCGCCGGGCGTGGGGAAGCGGATGGTAGCGCGGAGGTTCGGGGCGGCGCTTGTGGCGGGCGGGGACGCGGGGGCCGAGGACCGAGCGCGGCGCGGGCTGCATCCGGACCTTACCGAGGTCGAACCCGAGGGGAGGTTCACCATGATCCCCCAGGTCCGGGAGGTGTTGCGTCTGGCGGCGAGCCGTCCGTTCGAGGGCGCGCGCCGCTGCTTCATTCTCTCCGCTGACACGCTGAACGTGCAGGCGGCGAACGCGCTCCTGAAGACGCTGGAGGAGCCGGAAGGGGAGTCGGTCTTCGTGCTGATCTCCGCTTCCCGCGAGGGCGTCCTCCCGACCGTCGCGTCCAGGGCGCAGGCCGTGCGCTTCGATCCCGTCTCGATCCCGGAGGTCACGCGATTCCTTGAAGAGCGGGGCGTCGCAGAGCCGGGGCTGGTGGCGGCCCTGGGACGGGGGAGCGTGGGGTTGTCGCTGCGGTACGCTGAGGAGGATGAGCTTCGGGAACTTAGGGAGGCTGTCTTCGAGGCCGGGTTCGCTTACTCTCGGGATTTCGAGGAGCGGCACAGGGCGATTGGCCGAATTCTGGCGCGGGCCGAGGCGGTTGGGGCGGCTCGGGAGAAATCTTATCTGGAAGCATTCGACGAGCCGGATCGGCGGTCGAAGGATGGGGCGAAGCGGACCGGGAGGGCCGCCAGGGACGCGGCGGTGGGGGAGGCTCTGGAATTGCTCGCTCTCGTGTACAGGGATGCGGCGGTGATTCGGGCCGGAGCCCCGGAACTCGCGGCGAACGTGGACAGGATGGAGGAGATCAAGCGCCGGGTTTCGGAGAGCCCGGAGGCGGACTGGGCCGGGGCAGCACTCTCTTTGGGGGAATCGCGCGCGTCGCTTGCGTATAATGTCTCACCGGAGGCGATCCTGGAGGTGGCGTTATCGCGGATACGGCGCAAGATACTCGTGTACTACCCCGGCTCGTAGACGTCCGTCTCCCTGGATGGAGCGTGACGAAGCTCTGCTACGCGAGGGACCTAGATCTCCGCGTCGGATACCGGGTCGTGGTGGCGACAGAACTCGGGGAGTTCGTCGGGCGCGTGTCTCTCACGCCGCGGCGCCGCGAACCGTACCACGATCCCTACGACATAATCCGGATAACCACCGCCGAGGACGACCGCGAGGAAGACGAGCGCAGAGAACTCGGGCGCGAGGTCCGCTCCGAGGCCCAGAAACTCGTCCGGGACCACCGCATCGGCAACGTCGAGTTCATCGGCTGCGACGTGTCCCTCGATGGCGCGTACGTCGAAGTCAAGTATCAGACGGAAGGTGAGCCGAACCTCGCGCCGGTGAGGGATGGACTGGAAAGGCTCTATGATGCGCGGGTCTCGTTCCGGCGGTTCTCTTTCATCGAGCGTTCGGGGGATGCCGGCGGCTGTGATACGTGCGGGTTGCCGCTGTGTTGCGCTACCTGGAGTGGGGCGCGGAGCATGGGGCCGGTCAACGTCAGGGTCGCCAGGCAGCAAGGCGTGACGCCGAACGACAAGATCATGGGCACTTGCGGCGAGGTGAAGTGCTGCATGCGCTACGAACACGACGCCTACAAGGAGTTCAAGGAGCGGGCGCCGTTCAAGAACTCGAACGTGAAGCTCGGGGAGCGCGAAGGCCAGGTCGTTGACTACTCGATGGTAAAAGACTCCGTCATGGTCCAGTTCGGCACTAAACGCTCCGACCAGGAGATGGTAACCCTCGGAAGCCTGGCTCGCGACAACCCCGGCATCGAACCAGCCGACCCCGATGATTGGGAGGTCGAGCCCACGCACGAGCCGAACCCCGTGGAGAACCCGGAAGCGCAAGAATAGTGCCGGATAACATCTGCGATGTGCCCGGCGTCCTCGTCGGACACGCCACCGACATGACTGGCGCCACCGGATGCACCACCATCCTGTTCGAGGCCCCTGGCGGAGCAACCGTCGGCGTGGACGTGCGCGGCTCCTCGCCCGGCACGCGGGAGACGGATCGCTTATCTCCAACCGGCACGGTGCGCGGTACGCACGCCCTTCTCCTAACCGGCGGCAGCGCATTCGGCCTAGCCGCCGCCGACGGCGTGGTCCGCCTCCTCGAAGAGCGGGGCACCGGCCTCGACGTGGGTGTCGCCCGGATCCCGCTCGTATCAGCAGCCGTCATCTTCGACCTCGTCGTCGGCTCCCCCGATGCCCGACCCGGCCCGGAGATGGGCTACGAAGCGGCGTCTTCAGCAATGAGCGAGGACTTCGCGCAAGGAACCGTGGGCGCGGGGACGGGCGCGACCGTCGGCAAGGTCCTCGGCATGGAACGATCCATGAAGGGCGGAGTGGGAAGCGCATCGGTCTATCTGGACGGCGGCCTCGTTATTGGAGCCCTCGCCGTTGTCAACGCCTTCGGGCACGTCAGGGACCCGCGAACCGGAGACGTGCTGGCCGGTCCCCGCCTGGATGACGGCAAACTCGGGGATACCGTGCAGTTGCTCACCGAAGCAGCCGCCCGCATGAGATGGGGCGAGAACACCACACTCGGGGTCGTAGCGACCAACGCCCACCTCACCAAACCGCAGTCAACGAAGGTCGCCCAGATGGCCCACGACGGCCTGGCGCGGGCCATCGAGCCCGTACACACCTCCGTGGACGGGGACGTGGTATTCGCCGCCTCGGCTGGAGACCTCGACGCCGCCCCCGATGTAGTGGGGACGTGGGGCGCGCGCATGATGCAAGAGGCCGTACTGCGCGCCGTCAGGGTGGCGGAGGGGTTGCCCGGAATTCCCGCCGTCTCTGAGTTGTAGAATCCGCGATCCTTATGTGATGAGACCGGATTCTCCTCCGGTTCGCTTCGATACTTCTTTGTCGATCTGCTCCCTCACCTCGGGTGGCGGTCCCTGGATGTACATGACGGCGCCCCATGACATGAAGATGGTCGGGATCTCTGTGTTTCGTCTCACTTCGATCCCCAGTGGTCCGTAGTTCTCCAGTAAGAACGAAGCGGTCATGGCCTCCGGCTGGCCCTTGACCGACTTGGCGGGTTCGTTCTGATCCAGGGTAGGACCGGACATGTAGGTGATGAAGACCCAGTACCCCACCCAATCCGAAAGTACCGTCTTGCCTGTCCCCGATCCTCGTTCCTCTACCACTTTCTACCTCCCTGTCGTCAGGAAATCAGATGTAAATTACAGAATATCCATGTTCATGCCGGCCCGGTTCACCGCCGCCGCGCCGAGTCCGGCGGGGGGTTCGGCGACCACGACTTCGGTGGTGACGATAAGGGCGCCGATGGAGGCCGCGTTTTGCAGCGCGCTCCTCGCCACCATCGCCGGGTCTATGATGCCGGCCGCGATGAGGTCCTCGTACTCACCCGTCAAGGCGTTGAAGCCCACGTCGTCATCCCGGTTCCTGACCCTCTCCGCCACGATGGACCCATCAGCCCCGGCATTGACGGCTATCTGCTTGATCGGCTCTTCCAGCGCCCGATGGACGATCCTGGCGCCCGTCCTCTCGTCGCCTTCCAGCGTATCGAGAAGGTCGCCCACCGGAGCCTGAGCGCGCAACAACGCCACGCCGCCGCCTGGTACGATGCCTTCCTCCAGCGCCGCGCGGGTCGCGGATAATGCGTCCTCGACGCGGTGCGTCTTCTCCCTCAGTTCGCTATCGGTAGTCGCGCCCACCCTGATGACCGACACGCCGCCGGCCAGCTTGGCGAGGCGTTCGTTGATCTTCTGCCGGTCGTAGCCCGGCGAGGTGACCGCGAGCTCGCTCTTTAGCTGCCTTTGGCGGTCTTTTATCCGTTCTTCGTCACCCTCGCCGCCGAGAATGGTGGTGGCGTCCTTGCTGATTATGGCCTTCCTCGCCTGTCCCAACTGGGCGATTTGCGTGTTCTCCAGCCTGAGGCCGAGTTCCGAGGTGACGACCTCGCCGCCGGTTAGGATGGCGATATCTTCGAGTATCCTCTTGCGCCGGTCGCCGAAGAGCGGCGTCCTGATAGCGGCCACTTTCAGGCGGCCGCGCGCTTTATTGACGATCAGGGTGCCGAGAGCATCTCCGTCCAGATCGTCGGAGATGATCAGGAGCGGTTTGCCGCTCTTCATTACCTCGTTGAGCACCGGCACGAGGTCTTGGATGGCGCTGATCTTCTGGCCGACGAGCAAGATGTACGGCTCGTCGAGAACAGCCTCCATCCGGTCCTGGTCCGTAACGAAGTGCGGCGAGACGTAGCCCTTGTCGAAGTGCATCCCCTCGACGAAATCGAGCTGCATGGCGAGGGTATTTCCTTCCACTACGTTCACTACGCCGTCCTTGCCGACCTGCTCCATCGCGTCGGCGATGACGGTTCCGATCTCCACCGAGCGCGCGCTGATGGCGCCCACGCGGATCATGTCTTCCCGGCTTTCGATCTGCGTGGCCTGATCCAGTATCGCCTCGACGGCGACCTCGGCGGCCTTCTCGATGCCTCGCCTCAACATGACCGGGTTCGCGCCAGCCACTACGTTCTTGATGCCCTCGTGAATGATCGCCTGCGCGAGAATGAGCGCGGTTGTCGTCCCGTCGCCCGCTATATCATTGGTCTTTGTCGCAACCTCTTTGACCAGTTGGGCGGCCTGGTTCTCGAAGATGTTCCGCAGGTCGATCTCGTGCGCGATGGTCACGCCATCGTTGGTGATGGTCGGTGCGATCAAAGGCTTCTGATATATCACGTACCGCCCCTTGGGCCCGAGCGTCGTCCTGACGGCGTTGGCGAGCTTGTTCACGCCCGCCTCCATGGACCGCCGCGCCTCCGCATCGAACCTCAACTTCTTGTGCGCCACCCCAAAACCTCCATTTTGTATCTGTCAGCTATCAGCTTCTCTCTGATGGTAGGAAAGCCGGTGGCGCGGGACGCAACGGTTGACTGTCTCACCGTATCGCCTCATCCACCGGCCTTCGCCCCTCACGGCTCTAGCTGATAGCTCTACTCACGCCGCCGCGCCGTCCGGGACCAGGATTCCCCGTCCCCGCAAATTCCCGGAGTTGAGATCCTGTATCGCGTCGTTCACGGCGTCGAGCGGATAGGTCGAGGTGTGTAGCGTAACC
>JACDGB010000455.1:731-2385 GCA_013815485.1 Rubrobacter sp. | reverse complement strand
ACGCGAGATCGCCCGCGAAGAACTGGGAGCTTTGACGGACGAGGTCCGCACGGACGTGATGGGCAGCGTCATCGGCACGAAGCGTGGAAACGCCGATACTAGCGTGATGATCGCCGCGCACACGGATGAGATCGGCTTCCTCGTCAAGTACATAGACGACAAGGGCTTCCTGAGGCTGCAAACCCTCGGCGGCCACGACCCGGCGAACATGGTCTCCCAGCGCGTCATCGTCACGACTTCGGACGGCACGGCGCTCCGGGGCGCGCTCCAGCCGGCGCGCAAGCCTCCGCATCTTCAGCAGGACGGCGACCAGAAACCCCCGAAGACCGACGAATTCTACGTGGACCTCGGCATGCCAGCCGAGGAAGTAAAAGACAAGGTTCGCGTCGGGGATTACGCGACGATGGACCGGACGCTCGAAAAGGTGGGCGGCAACTACGTCGGCAAGGCGATGGACGACCGCATCGGGGTGTTCGTGATGTACGAGGCGCTGCGGGCGATGGGAGATCACGAGTCCACGGTATTCGCCGTTGCGACGTCGCAGGAGGAAGTCGGACTGCGGGGGGCTGAGGCCAGTGCTTCGGCGCTCGCGCCGACGGTCGCCATCGCGTTGGATGTGACGCTTGCGATGGATATTCCGGGTGGGGGGAATGAGAATGAGATCTCGGCTCTCGGGAAGGGAGCGGCGATCAAGCTGATGGACTCGTCCCTGATCTGCCACCCCAAGCTGGTCGAGCACTTCCGCTCCATAGCCGAACGCGAGAACATCCCGCACCAGATGGAGATCCTGCCTTTCGGCGGCACGGACGCCGGAGGCATCCAACGCCTTCACGGCGGCATCCCCTCCATCACGCTCTCTATCCCCTGCCGCTACGTTCACACGGTAAACGAGATGGTCAGCGTCTCCGACGTACAGGCGTGCATCACCCTCCTCGCCCGCTACCTGGAAGAGGCGCATACAGGCGACTACGCGCTGTAGCGGGACTGAGCGACACGCTCGGTTACCGTGGCAAGACCCATGCACTATACTTGACCATGATGGTCAAGTAGGGATCGAGGAGGTTGCACTGTGGAGTCCGCGGGCGTGGCGGAGTTGAAGGCCCGGTTGAGCGAGTACCTCTCGCGGGTGAAGGCAGGCGAAGAGGTGCTGGTGACGGATCGGGGCAGGCCCGTCGCCCGCCTGGTCCCGGTAAGCACCGGCGCGGCCCCGGACGACGAAGCGGAGACGGCGCGATTGAAGACCATGGAGCGAGAAGGTCTGGTGCGCCTCGGCTCAGGCAAGCTGCCTGAAGGATTCTTCGAAAAGGAGCGTCCGGCGGACCCGGAGGGGCTCCTGAGGGAGGCCGCGCTAGAGGAACGGGAAAAAGGCCGCTAGGCGGTGCGGTTCTGGGATACTTCGGCGATACTGCCCCTCATCTCGCGCGAGCCCTTCTCGGATGAAATGCGCCGGCTGCTGGAGGAGGACGCGGGGATGGCGGTCTGGTGGGCCACGCGCGTCGAGTGCATATCGGCGATCTCACGCCGCGCCAGGGACGGCTCGCTCGGCCCCGAGGGTGAAGCATCGGCGCGCGGATTGCTCGATGACCTGTCCGAAAGCTGGACGGAAGCGCGTCCCACCGCGCGGCTGCGCGCCCTCGCCGAACAAGCCCTGGCT
>JACDGB010000455.1:0-721 GCA_013815485.1 Rubrobacter sp. | reverse complement strand
GAGCCGCCGACGCCCTCCAGCTCGCCTCAGCCCAGATCTGGTGCCAGTCCCAGCCAGGTGGGCGCCCCTTCGTCTGCCTCGACGAACGCCTGAGGACCGCCGCGTCCCGCCTGGGATTCGACGTCCTGCCAAACCAGCAGGCTTGACAAGAACCCTCGGGTCTGTAAAACCGCAGTTTAGAAGTTACGTTTTGTTGGAACTAGGATATAAGAGGAGGTGAAAGTGGAAAATCCAGGCAACTACCTCAAACCCTTCGATCGGTTTTCAAGGACTACGCGGATACGGATCGATACCGACGAAGAAGTTCGAGAAAAGCTCGTTGGCGATAGCGATGGTATGGTGGTGTACGTCCAACAAAAGAGAAAGAGTGTCGAGTTGAACGAACGAAGCGAAACCAAGGCTGGCTAAAGCTGTTGCGTAGCGTTGCGCCTAAGGTCGTCTACCTACGAGGATTTGAAACACAACACGGACTGGACTCTCATAGCCAGGCAGACGTTCGCAGCCTACCTACAAGGATTTGAAACGAGGCTGTGTACGGCCCTAAGCTCAGGGAACTGGAGGTTCGCAGCCTACCTACAAGGATTTGAAACCATGAGGATCGGAGGCGCGTCCCATGGCTCGCGAGATGAGGTAGCATGGATGTTCGTCTTCGAGCAAAACGTAAGGAGAGATTCATGGCGCACGAGACCTACGACACACCACCCGGGATGTCGCTGAAGCC
>JACDGB010000454.1 GCA_013815485.1 Rubrobacter sp. | reverse complement strand
GTCCGGGGAGAAGCCGCCGGAGTAGTGGATCGCGGTCGGGTCTCGCGTGAGATTTCGTTCCAGCCCGCCACCATCCAGCAAGAATAGCTGTGTCTTCTCATCACCACCGGCGTCCATGCCGAAGAGGATTCTGTCCTCCGCCGGAGAATATTCGGCGTGAGAGACGCGGTTATCGTGGAACGTCAGTTGTTCCGGCCATCCGCCATCCGCCGAA
This sequence comes from Rubrobacter sp., assembly GCA_013815485.1. Taxonomy (GTDB): domain Bacteria; phylum Actinomycetota; class Rubrobacteria; order Rubrobacterales; family Rubrobacteraceae; genus JACDGB01. The sequence continues at coordinate 2,173 of JACDGB010000454.1, read as the reverse complement.
ACCTCCCAAGCCTGCGGCACGCCCGTGATGTCCGTCAGGAAAGAGATCCGGCGCCCGTCAGGGGACCAGCTCGCGTTGTGCGCGCTCCGTATCCTCAAATACCGGGCGAAATCGTGAGGCACAAGCGGCTCCTCTCAAATCTGAACGTGACCCACTCAGTCTATAATCCCGCGCAGGCGACGGGGAGGACATCATGTTCGGTAAGCTCCGTAATATCTTCGGAAGCAAGGAAACCCCGCGAAATGACGAACGCTTCGGCCTTTCAACCCTGAGCGCGGAAGAGAAACAGAGGATCGGGACCGAACTGGATCCCTTGCGCGGCTACGAAGCCGCCGTCGAACGCCACGAGCAGGCCATGCAGGCCGACCGGCGCGGAGACCCCGACGCGGCGATACGCCTCTACGAACAGAGCGTCGCGGAAGGTTTCGTCGGCAGCCATCCCTACGATGCGCTCGCAAGCCTCCACGAACGCCGCCACGACCACGAAGCCGCCCTCCGCGTCACCGACGCCTACATCCACCTCGCCCAAAGCGGCGCCATGCCCCGCGGCGCCCAACGCTCCGCTGACCGCAAACTACCGGATTTCCAGGCCCGCGCATCACGCTGCAAGCTCCGGATTCACAACCCCTGAAAACTCCTGAAACCCCCGCCAATACCGCCCGATTCCGTCACCCCCAGAATCCTCGAAAACCCGCATTGCCATGCGCCGTAACACGTTCTTAACATCTCCGTAACCGCTATGTAATACGTTCACAAAACCGCGTTTGCACCGGCCTGTGCCGCCTTGTAACAAGATCTGGCTGCTGTTACCTTCCTCTGTTGTTGTGTAAGCGACCTGGAGGGGGACTCTTGAAGTCTGCACTCAAGGTTATCGTCACTATGGCGGTATTTGTTGGAGCGCTGGCGATATCGCCGGTTGCGACGGATGATGCGAAGGCGGATCCGTGGTTGGCGAGCTGGTATGGTCCAGGGTTCGCGGGGTATCCGACGGCGAGCGGGGAGATCTTCGACCCGTATGCCCTCACGGCGGCCCATCCGACCCTGCCGTTCGGCACGGAGCTACAGGTGTGCTACTCGGCCTGCACGGTCGTCCGGGTAAATGACCGGGGACCGTACACCGGTGGCCGGGACATAGACCTCTCGCAGGGGGCGTCTGACGCCGTGGGTCTCACCCCCGTTGGCGTGGATTACGTGGACGTGGAGATCCTCGGCTACGGTTACTACTAGGTCCCGGTCTCATCTGACCCGGACGGGAAACGGGCGTGGCGCTTTCGCGTCGCGTCCGTTTCTTTTTGCTCGAAGCAACTACCTTCGGCCCTGCTAAAGCGCCTCACTCTGGCTGCCTCTTGGTAGGCAACTCCAACCATGTTAGCTACTCGGACATGAGAGAGAAGGCGTGCGACACTATCCTCCAGTCACTCGTAGCATCAGTGCCGATGATAGCATCTGCCGCCATCGCGACCGCGCTGGCGAGGAAGATCACCACTCCTGATGCTACGAGTACCAAAACCAGCCGTTTTGCTAACTGAATATTCACGCCTTAGCTCCTCTCTGGTACTTGCGTACATATCGGCGGCTCCGAGCCCAGCCAGTCATCGGGCATTCATCGGCCAGTAGAACCCTGATCTTGCCCCCACGATTTTCGAGGTCCGCGCCACGCTGTTTCTCCCAGATTTTTGGAGTGGATATGCCAACAAATCGTAACGCATTGTGCGAGGACGGGACGCCAGAGTCGAGAAAACGCATGGAGGATGCGTTTCGGGGAATCGGTGTCGGGCATATAATCCGCGAAGCTCACAGGCTACATCGGGGAATGAGGATGACGGAAGAGAAGCTGCATAGGGTCAGGTTCTTCGAGTTCCTGACGGACGAGGAGCGGTCGGAGTTCATGGAGGACGCGGAGCCGGCAGCATTCGAGGCGGGAGAGGTGATCATCTCCGAGGGCAAGGAGCCTTTGAGCTTGTTCGTCTTGATGTCGGGGCGGGTCGAGGTACGAAAGAGACTCTCGGGAGGCCGCGACCGGTTGCTTGCGAAGATAGACGCCGACCGGGAGGCGACCGTCGTGGGCGAGCGGGGTTTGCTCGGGACGAACGAGGCTTCGGCGACCGTGAGGGCGACCAGCCGGGTGGAGGGCATCCGGATTCCACGCGAGACGTTCCGGCGCATGATCTCC
>JACDGB010000102.1 GCA_013815485.1 Rubrobacter sp. | reverse complement strand
CTGGACCGTGGCGTCGAGTGGCGCGAAGCTTCCCCTGTGGGCGAGACCGCAATCGTCGAGGATTTCGAGCAGTTCGTCGAGGGGGACGTAGCGGTTTCTGAGGGCATCGGCTGCATCCGGGATCAGGTGGTAGTGCCAGTAGCCGTGGCGCAGTTGCTCTTGCGAGCAGGTGGTGACCGTGAGGATCCCGCCTGGCTTCAGAACCCTGGCGAACTCCCGGAAGACCCGGCGGTGGGTGGGGAACCCTTCTGAGGCATCGTCCGGCAGGTGGTGGAGCACCTGGTTGATCATGACCCCGTCCAGCGTAGCGCTCTCGAAGGGCAGCTCGTCGATCCTGGAGGAGTGAAAAGAGATGCGGTCCCCGGCCCACGCCAGCTTGCGCGCGGCTACCTCAAGCATGCCGGGGTTCATGTCCACAGCCTCGATCCGGCCGACGTAGCCGAGCAGCGCCTCGGAGTAGCTGCCGGTGCCGCACCCGGCGTCCATCACCACCGTCCGGTCCAACGGTACGGGCGCGTGGGCGAAGCAACCGACGATGATCTCGGTTCCTACAGGTTCCCTGGTCTTGTCGTAGTTCCCGGACTTCTGCGTGTAGTCCTCGTAGCTGCTCAACCCGATCGTTCCCCCTCGGTTCGTTTTCACACAGGAGTATGTGAGCCCATTCTACAGAGCCGGTTAAACCCAGGTTTTACTCACCGTTAACGCTCCTTTCACCCAACGGAGGATCGGCGAGCCTATACTGCGCGCGATGTCTTGCGGCCCTAAGGGAGGAAGGAACCGTATGGCCTTTCGGAGCGTGGGTACCAACCTGTCCAGGCCGTATCCGGACGGCGTCCGTGGGCTCGCGGAGGACCTTGAGGCGCTGAAGAGCGCCGGCCCGGATTTCGTGGAGGTCTGGCCCCAGAACCTGGGGGTCATCCTCGGCGGCAGCCTGGATACGACCAGGCTGCGGGCGGTTGGGGGGCTGCTGCTGGAGACGGAGCTGGCGTACACGGTCCACGCCCCGCTCGAGGTCAACCTCATGGACCTAACCTCTCACGGCCTGCAGCGCGACGTCCTGGACGCCAGCCTCCGGTTCGCCAAAGGCATCGGCGCGGAGGTGGTGGTCTGCCACGCCGGCCAACGCGTAGGAGCGCGCGACGCCAGGCACAGCATGAAGGACCAGCTCTCCGCCGAGAGGTCCGCCCTGCGGTGGGCGGGAGATTTGGCGGGAGAGCTCGGCGTGACCATCGCCATCGAGAACTACTACCCCGAGCAGCCTATACTGCGCGGCGCGGTCTACGACTACTCGGTCTGGCCTTCCCAGCTGGCAGAGCAGATCTCCTCTGTCGACCATCCCGCGGTCGGCATCTGCCTGGACGTGGGGCACGCGGCCCTCGCGGCCGGCTTCTTCGGCTTCGACCTTATCGAGGAGTGCGCCGCCCTGGCGCCCCTCGTCCGCCACGTACACCTTCACGACAACCTGCAGAGGACCAACCTCACGGGAGAGCCGCGGGTCTCCGAGCACACCGTCTACGGGCTGGGGGACCTGCACCTCCCCCCGGGCAGGGGCACCATCCCGCTGGAGAACCTGTTCAGGACGATGGACTTCCTCGAAAAACCCTCGTGCTGCGTAGAGCTATCCCCCGAGCTCTTCCCTTCGGTGCCGGAGGCCCTCCACGCCGCCAGAGAACTCAGCCTGGCGGTAGCGCCCCGAGAACCAGTGTCCGCCTGAGACCCGGGTCGACCGGTCTCCCGTGAGGCGGAGCGGACGCCACTAATTGCGCCGGATGCTGGGGCCGACGCGCTTCATGGCGGTGCGGAAGTCGTAGGTGGTGACGGAGAGGGCGGAGAGCTGGTGCGGCGCTATGCGCTTCCCGAAGTCGCCGAGGTCTATGGTGCGGCGCATGCATACAAGGGCCGCCTCGCGGCACAGGGCTTCGAGGTCCGCGCCAGAGTAGCTGCCGGTGTGCTGTGCTATCTGATTGAGGTCGAGGGCCGGGGCGGTGGGCATGCCTTTTGCGTGGATGCCCAGGATGTGCAGGCGCGCTTCGGCGTCTGGAAGACCGATCTCGATCTCGTGGTCGAACCGGCCGGGCCGCCGCAGCGCCGAATCCAGCGCGGAGGGCCTGTTGGTGGTGGCGATGACGCACACGCGCCCGAGGTCGCTCATGCCGTCCATGAGGGAGAGTAGCTGGGAGACGAGCGTCGCCTCGAAGCTCTCGCTCATCATGTCGCGCGAGGAGGCGAAGGAGTCTATCTCGTCGAAGAGGACGATGGCGGGCGACCTGGCTCGCGCCTCGGAGAAGATGGAGCGCAGCCGCGCCTCACTCTGTCCCCAGTACTTGTTGAGGATCTCCGGCCCCGACACCGCGATGAAGTGCGCCCCGCTCTCATGGGCCACGGCCCGCGCAAGCAACGTCTTTCCCGTGCCCGGCGGTCCATAGAAAAGAATCCCTTTGTGCGGGCGGATGTTCAGCTTCTTGAAAACTTCGGGGTGCGTGATCGGCAACTCCACAGCCTCGCGCACGAGGGCGATGGTCTCGCGCATCCCCCCCACATCCTCATATCGCGTCGGGGGGACATTCCGGCTGCCAGGCGCGGTCCCCGAGGCCGCCGCGACCCCGGCCCCGCCGCTCCTCACGCTGCGCGCCAACCTCTCCAGCAGGCCCTCCCGCTCCTCCGCCTCCGGGACCTCTTCAGGCTCTTCACTGGCATGGTCCTTGCCGATGGTCCAACTCGCAAGAGGGCCATTCTCCCGGTAGCGCCAGCCCGTCTCCTTGCCCGGATCTATCTCTTCCGGCAGGCGAGCGACGATCTCCGCTGTCGTGTCTAGGTCGAGGATGGGACACCGCGCGCACGGCCCGAGATCCGAGAGGATGCGGTCGGTGATGGCGTCCTTGTCCACCTGAAATACGCCGTCCTCGTCCATATTACCGAGCGAATACCAGGAGTTTTTGGTGGGGTGTTCGTTGTCGTATATCCGGATTTGACGACACGGGAAGAGCTGCTTGTCTCCCAGCGAGCGCGGCGTACACCACTCTTTGGCCGGCCGGCCGGAACGCTGCTTTCTGAAGAAACACCGCAGCCCCCCGAATAACTCTTCGCCCGAGATCGGCGTCCCGTCAGCGATGTATCCGGCCTCTTCTTCACCGCGAAGCAGTCCCGAGAACTCGTCCAGAGGGCGCCAATCGGAGGGGAGATCCAGGTCCACCAAAACCCGCGCCGTCCCATTCGTCCCCTCGACCCGGTAAGAATGATGCCGGGCGGCGACAGCGGCGGCTCTCCCGAAAGCGCCGCCGGAACTGAGTGGAAAGCTGACCCGAACCTTCATGGTTCGCGGATTCTAACCCACGGCTTGCGCCCCGGAGCGTTGCCGGCTAGCTCTGCTCGACGATGTTCTTCAGTTCCTCCTGGAGCGTCCGGGCTGCTTTTTCGGGCGAGGTATTGTCCGAGACCAGGTCGTTGAACTGCGCGGCCATGCTCAACGACATGTCGGAGTAGTATGGCGAGACCGGACGCGGGCGGGAGCTCTTCAGCGCCTCCGCGCCGAGCCTTATGACGGGGACGTTCTCCACGACTTCCCGGTCTTCGTAGAGCGAGTTGAGGGTTGGCAGCAGCGTAGCCTCCAGCGCCCTGAACTTCTGGCTCGACTCGTTGGTCATGAACTGGATGAACTCCCACGCCTCGTCCGGCTTGTCAGACGAGGCGTTGATCATCATGTTCCATCCTCCGAGTCCGCTGACGGTCTGGGTCTGGCTCCCCCCAACCGGAAGCGGCGCGACGCCCACCTGTCCTGGCTCTATCGTGGACTCGTCCGGGTTGCCGACCAGAGCGTACATGTACGGCCAGTTCCGACAGAACACCGCGTCGCCGTTGAGAAACGTTGACTGGGACTCCGTCTCCGTGTAATTCGCCACGGCCTGCGGCGCGACGCCGTCTATCACCATATCCTGCTGCGTCCGTAGCCCCGCCACGGACTCGGGGCTATCTATGACGACCGCCTGACCGTCGAGCGCGTCGCCCCCGTGCGTCCAGATGTACTCCAACCCGTTCACCGTGCCGCCCTCGTACTCGGCCCCCTGGAACAAGAAGCCGTACTTGACGCCCTGATCCCGCACCACCTTCATGGCCTGCTCCTTCAGTTCTTCCCAGGTCTTCGGCGGCCCAGAGAAGCCGCTCTTGTCCAGGAGATCGCTCCTGTAGTAGAGCATCCCGGCATCCGTGAACCACGGCACGCCGTATATCTTGTCTTCATAGATCAGCGACTGAATCGGCCCATCGAGGAAGTTGCTCCGCTCCGACTCGGGGAAGCGATCCGAGACGTCCGCGATCCAACCGTTGGCCGCGAACTGCGCCGGCCAGATCACATCCCCCCGATCACATCTACGCCTCCGCCACCAGCCTGAAACTGGGTGCGAAGCTGCTCGAAATATTGTCCGCTATCGGCGGGCATGACCCGATACTTTGCCTGAAAATCGCCCTTGTTCTGGTCGTTGAATTTCTTCACCAGCTTCTGCAAATTCCCGGTAGTGTCCGGTCCCATCGAGAAGATGAGATCACCCGAATCCGAACCTCCCCCACCGCAACCCGCCAGAGTGCCCCCGAACAGCGCAGTCCTCGCTAAACTAGCTCCCCCGACCCTCAGAAACTCCCGGCGGCTGAACGAACGCCCCCCGGACACCGCACCTCTCGTCCCGTACACGGTAGCCCTCCTCTCAATGTTTCTCCACCAGAGGCATGCTACTACCGTCTGCGCGATCGCGCCGGATGCTCGCCCATCCGCGGCCCTTGCGCCCCAGAGCGTTCCGGGCTACCTTGCCGGAGGCCAACTTCCGACGCCCGAAAGGAACACATGAGCGAAGACACTAACCCGCCGGTCTCCACGGGACGCGGCGACGATGGGACAACGACCCTGCTCGGCTCGGGGCGCATGGGCAAGCACGACCCGCGCATAATCGTTCTGGGCGATGTGGACGAGGCCAGCTCCTTCCTCGGTCTCGCCCGCGCCGAAGCTGGAGACGGAGATATAGGGACGCTGCTGTTGGAGATACAACGACTTCTCTATCGGGTCATGGGCGACGTGGCGATGCCGAAGGAGGACAACGCCGTCGGCGAGGATGACCTGCGGTACGTGGATGAGGCTCTTTCTGAATGGCGGGGGCGCGTGGAGATACCGCGCGAGTTCGTCGTGCCTGGGGAGAGCCGTCTCGGGGCGCTGCTCGATGTGGCCCGCTCCGTCGTGCGCCGCGCCGAGCGGAGCCTGGTCGCCGCAGGCTACGCTGAAGGATATCCCAATGCCGTCCGGGCTGTCAACCGGCTCTCGGACCTTCTCTTCGTCGTCGCCCGCGGGGCCGACGGGAAAGTCCGTACTTCGAAGGGTTCGTAGACGTTGGCGAAAGCCCGGCGGATTCTGGCTCTGGGTGGCTGTCGTGGAAGAATTGGAGGCTTGCCAGGCAGGCATGACGCAAAAAACAACCTGCCGCCTATAAAGTCCGGGCCGTCCCGTAAGCCGGATCCTGCTCTATCCCACCATCCATCTCTCGTGGGGGCGTTCTGCGGAACTTCCCTACGAGGCTCTCCCTGCGGAGAGCCGCACCTACCAGCCCGAGACGCCTCGCGGCATCCGGGACACTTTGGCTTGCTCGCACCGGTGGTTTACCTGGCCGGTCCCTCTCGGGATGCCGCCGGTGGGCTCTTACCCCACCCTTTCACCCATCACCTGTGATCGGGGACCCGATCCATCGGCTGGTCTGCTCTCTGTTGCACTTGACGTGACGGAGGACTTGCGTCCCCCGCCCCTCGGGTTATTGGCCCGAGCGGCCTTTCGGCGTCCGCCTTTCGGCTTTCGCCTCGCGAGTCCGGACTTTGCTCTACCACCCTGGTTGGATCCAGGACGACAGCGGCGGGTCGGACGGCCCGAACCGGCGGGGATTATACATTAGGGGGTTGTTCTATGGGGTCGCGGTCTGATGCGCGTAACGCGCGCCACGCAGGGCGCCGCCACGACGCACCAGGACTATCCGCGTGGGCGTCAGACGGACCTCCACCCGTTCGGAGCGGCTCCAGCGATCCTTCCAGCGCGGGTCGTCGCCCACGGCGGGATCGAACCACACACCGGGTCCATCCGGATCCAGCGCCCCCTCGTAGGAATTGTACTCTTGCGGGTCGTGAAGGACGGATCCAGCATCCCGGCGGTAGATCGCGTTGCGCGACCGGAACGATTGCACAGATGACGGACTCGTCCCGAGGGCGCTGGCGATCCAATCGTCGCTCCGGCCCTCCTCCACCCAACGACGGACATCTTCTATGAACTTCCTGAGCGAAACCCTCTGATTTATTCCCATGCGCCACCGCCTCCGTTGAATGGTACAAGTATCTTAGCTCACAGAATAAGCGGTTTTCCAGCAACCCGCAACCTCTGGTGTAGACTGATCTCATGGAGATAGTTACGGACATCGGGCTCGGGTTTCTGCGGATGCTGCCTTTGGTCCTGCTTTTCTATGTCCCGGCTCTTCCTGGCATGGCGCTCTTGAGGGAGCGGGGCGGAGGCTACAGGATCAAGGCCGGGCTGTGGTTCGCCTTCGGATTCGGGGCCATCGTCGCCACTCAGCTACTCATGACGAGCGCCAC
>JACDGB010000453.1 GCA_013815485.1 Rubrobacter sp. | reverse complement strand
AGGCCCGGACGGCGTCTCTCCCGGCTCGGAGGCGGCGGATCCGTCCGGTTCCGCGTTCGTCCACCGCGCCACCCCCGAGAACGTCTCCGACAACAGCACCTACGTAGACGATCCCCGGACAAACGGCCGGCCCGGCGCCGTCCTCTCCGTGACGCAGAACTGGAACCCGGGTGGCGGCGGGGGCACCTACAACGACCACCCGGTGGGCGTCTGGTACGATGCTGGCGCCGGGAAGTGGGCGATCTTCAACCAGGACCGCGCGGCGATGCCCGAGGGGGCCGCCTTCAACGTGACCGTCTCGGACGGCGGTCCCGCCGCGGATTAGCATGCAACGTGAACCGGTCGTGGGCGAACCCCGCCGCGACGCGCGGGGGCACCGATGGCAAACGCGAAAGGACAACGGTCGATCCCTATGACGGCGGAAGCGCGGTTCCATCCCCACCGCGGATGAGGCCTCCCCGACCTCCAGGTACGGCAGCCCGGACGGCGACGAACACGATGCAGGCGGAGCGAAACCGGCATAATGGCGGTATGAAGGGCGGCGGACGACGCTACACGCTCCTCGCCGACGAGGACCTGATGTCCCTCATCGAAAGGGAAGACGCCGCCGCGTTCGCCGCCATCTACGATCGCCACAACCGCGCCGCCAACTCGTTGGCCTACCGCGTGATGGGAGGGAGGCAGGCGGCCGAGGACCTCGTGCAAGACGCCTTCCTGAAGGTCTGGCGCTCGGCGGGCGCCTACAGGGCGGAGCGCGGCAGCGTCAGGACCTGGGTCCTCGCGGTCGTCCAGAACGTCGGCAGGGACGGACTGCGCTCCGCGGCCACCCGCCGCAGAACGCGGGACAAGGCCGAGGCAGATAGCCCAAGGTCGCAGCCTTGCGAGGCCTTCTCCGAGGCCTGGCGCAACGCCCGGCAGGAGCAGGTCCGCGAGGCCCTCGCCGCCCTGCCGCCCGAGCAGCTCGAGGTCCTGGAGCTCGCCCACTTCTTCGGCAACACCCACGTCGAGATCGCCGAGATCCTCGGGCTTCCGCTCGGCACGGTCAAGGGCCGGACGCGCCTCGGCCTCAAGAAGATCCGGGACCACTTCGAGCCCCGGGGCACGGCGATGTCGGTTTAGCGATTCTCCCGCCGCCGGTGACCGTTTCGCCATCCGAGTCCTGTGCCAATGGTGCCTGGCAGGGTATCTGGCAGGGCTTCCGTCGGTGGTCGGCAGCGGGCGCAAGCATCGCGAGCCATTCCACGTCGATAAGACCAAGAGCCGTAGATGGCCCCGAGCTCGGGTCGGTGTCATAAGCCGCTGTGAATATCCTGAGAGAATGGTTGCCGTGGCCGGCCTAGATCGCCATCAGGAGCGCCTCTCGCAGGACGAGGGCGGCCTCGTCGAGGGCGGAGGCAGGCCACTCACCCGCGCCTTCACGCCCTCCCTGTCGACGCGCGAGCCGGTCTTCTTCAACAGGGCGTCCAAGACCACCGTCAACGAGATCCTCAAGAGGGAGATTTTAGCGCGGAAAAAAGCGTCGTCCGCGTCCTGTCGGACAATCCTGTTCTGTTGCTACCCAGACTCCCTAACGGCTAAAGTCGAGCGAAAGGGGCTTTTCGGAAGTTCGGCTGGTCGTTTTCGAACCGCTCACGCCGCCAAGCGCGCATAAACTCACGGTGGTGAGTAAACTGTTGACCACAGTGAGTAGCAGCAGGTTTCGTGGGTTGTCTGAGAGCCTTCGACCAAGGGGATGACCAAGGGGATGATTTCATTGAGGCTCAAGCTAACCGTTACCGGTTGGATCTTCTGTTTGCTCTTCTTGGGGGTCTTCCTGGCCGGCTGCGGTGCCGGTGGCGGCGGGGACGAGGACAAAGCGCCTTCCGGTGCCATGAAGGGCACAGTCGTAAAGACGATCCGGGTGAAAGAGACAGAGTTCGAGCTGAAGCCGGCTGAGATCACGTTGGACAAACCCGGCACCTATGTGTTTAAGGCCGCGAACCCCGGCGACACCGTCCACGCGCTGGAGGTCGAGGGAGAAGGCATCGAGGAAGAAACCGAAGAAATAGAGCCCGGCCAGAGCGCCGAACTGAAAGTGAAGCTCAAGGCTGGCACCTACGAGCTTTACTGCCCGGTGGACGGTCACGCGGAGAAGGGCATGGAGGGCAAGCTCACGGTCAAGGAAGGTTCGGGAGGCTCGGACGGCTACTGATAGGCTTCAGGCCTTCTCTTGCGTGCCGATCTCTATCCGCCGAGCTGCTTGGCAGGTGCTTTCTCGGCAGTCCGCACGCAAACCTAGCCAAAAAATGCCGGGTCTTCGTCACTCTCGATACTGATGGCGAATTCTCCAGAGCCGCTGCATACTAACCTCCACGCCCAAAATCCAGCTTCTCGCGGAGGTTCCAGCCATGTGCCTGCACCCTC
>JACDGB010000452.1 GCA_013815485.1 Rubrobacter sp. | reverse complement strand
AGGCTCGGGCGACCGCGATCTCACTCTTCGCAGCCGCCCTCTTCACCGGAAGCGGCCTCGCCACCTCCGCAGCCGCCCCGCTCGCCGAAGATGGCTCCTTCGGCCTCCTCTTCGCCCTCGCCGCCCTCATCGCCCTGCCGCTCGGCCTCCTCGGCGGCCTCGCCCGCCGCCGCTACGACCGTAACTGACAGACCTTCTATCCCACCCCCAAAAGGCGCAGGATTCAGACTACGACAAAGAAAATTCCGAGCGGAAAGATCACCATCCAAGCCCCAACCTTTTCTTCGCGCTCTCCAAAGTTGAGCCGAATAGAACCGAGTCTAAAGAACTTGTTGTTTTGCCTAATCCCTTCGCGGGCCACGGACCTCGGGAAGACTACAAGCAAAACTCCGAGCGAGATAATCAATATGTCGATCATTGCTTATCTCATGGTGTCTCCAGCTAGAGTTTTGCTGCCAGTTCCACCGGAACGCGCTTCGGACGTCCGCTTGCAAGCTCGATGCAGCCGTGGCGAGTGTAGCCGGTGGAGATCACCTCCCCGTCCCGCAATACCTCGTACTCGAAGCGGAGTGAGGCGCGGCCAACGTCCGCGAGTTCTGTCCGAAGCGTCAACTCGTCGTCGAAGCGGGCGGCTTTCTTGTAGAACAGGCGTGCCTCGACGACCACGAATCCGAGGCCCTGATCCTCCATCTCCCGGTACGAGAGTCCGGCGGCGCGGAGCCACTCGACGCGACCGACCTCGAAGTAGGCTAGGTAGCTGGCGTTGTTGACTATTCCCTGGGCGTCGGTCTCGGAGTAGCGGACGCGGAGCTTCGTGGCGTGGATCAGCGTCCCTCGAACCTCGGCTTGCGCTTCTCGATGAACGCCCCCATGCCCTCTTTGGCGTCGGCGGTGGCGAACAGGAGGGCGAACTGGTCGGCCTCGTATTCCAGGCCGCTTATGAGGTCAACGTCGAGCGAGCGGTTGGCGGCGGTCTTGGCGTGGCGCACGGCGATGGGCCCGTTGGCCGAGATCTCCGCCGCGAGTTCCTTCGCCGCGTTCAACGCCTCGCCCTGAGCCACGACACGGTTGACCAGCCCGATCCTCTGCGCCTCCCCGGCGTCTATGCGACGCCCCGTGAAGATAAGCTCCTTCGCGACGGCAGGTCCAATCAACCGCGGCAACCGCTGCGTCCCGCCCATTCCGGGCAAGATGCCGAGGCTCACCTCCGGGAAGCCGAAAAGGGCGTTCTCGGAGGCCACGCGGATGTCACAGGCGAGGGCGACCTCGGCGCCGCCGCCCAGGGCGAAGCCGTTCACGGCGGCTATGGTGGGGATGGGGCTCCGGTCGAGGAGGGCCATGGCGGCGTGCCCGATCTCCGAGAACCGCTTAGCATCCATCGCATCCATCGCGTGCATCGCCGATATATCCGCCCCGGCGACGAAAGCCCTCTCCCCCGCGCCGGTCACGATGATGGCGCGCGGACCCTCGATCTCCAGCTCCAGCAAAGCCTGCCCGATCTCCTCTACCACCTGCGGATCGAGGGCATTCAGCTTCTCCTGACGATCAATGGTCAAAACGGCGACGCCATTCTCTTCCAGATCCACTCTCACGAAGTCCAAAGTGTTTGTCTCCCTTCAGTAGGCAGGCATCAGGTCACGGGCATCAGCTATCAGCTTCCTGCTCTTGGCTGACTGCTGACCACTGATAGCTTACTAGCTAGCGGTCACGGCTTCTCTCACGTACTCTACGGCCCGCTTCGTCGGCGTCCCCGGCGTGAAGACCTCGCCCACGCCCAACTCCTTGAGCTTCGGGATGTCCCCCTTCGGGATGGTGCCACCGACGAAGACGAGGATGTCGGAGGCGTCGTTCTCTTCGAGAATTTCGATGATTTTGGGGACGAGCGTCATGTGCGCGCCGGAGAGGATGGAGATGCCGATAGCGTCAGCGTCTTCCTGGATGGCGGCTTCGACGACTTGCTCCGGAGTCTGATGCAGCCCCGTATAAATAACTTCCATGCCCGCGTCCCGAAGCGCGCGGGCGATGATCTTCGCCCCCCGGTCATGACCGTCGAGCCCCACCTTCGCCACCACCACCCGTATCGTGCGATCCATAGTCTTGTATTGTAGCCGGACCCGAGCCCCGCGCTACTCCTTGAAAACCTTTCCTGGGTTCATGATGCCGTTCGGATCGGCGAGACGCTTGATGCCACGCATGAAAGGCAATGAATCCCCGTGCTCTTTTTGCAGATCCTCGATCTTGCCCGATCCAATTCCATGCTCGCCAGTGCAAGTACCACCGCGAGCGAGAGCATAATCCACGATATCTTCGTTCACCGCTTTGGCCCGCCCCAACTCCTCCGCATCATCCGCGTCCACGGGAAAGACGGCATGATAGTTGCCGTCGCCGACGTGCCCGAGGATGGCACCGTCGAAG
>JACDGB010000101.1 GCA_013815485.1 Rubrobacter sp. | reverse complement strand
GGGAGTAGCGATGATACTTTTCGAGTTCCTTGAGGTCTTCGAGGTCTTCGGTGATTGCCCGTGAGTAGAGTATCTTTGCCATGCTCTCATTATGCCATCACCAAAGCGGAGCGGTATTACAAAGGCTCACCACGGGCCAGCTCGACAGGCCGCCAGGCAAGGTGACGTACACGCTCATGCTGGACGAGGCTGCGGGCGTGAAGAGCGACATAACCGTCGCCCGCCTGGAGGATGAACGCTTCCAGCTCGGCCTGAACGGACCTAGGGACATCGAGTGGATGGAGCGCCACCTGCCCTCCGACGGCTCCGTGCAGGTGCGGGACATCACGCCGGGAACCTGCTGCGTCGGGGTGTGGGGGCCGTCCGCCCGCGACGTGGTGCAGAGCCTCTCCGAGGAGGACTTCTCGAACGAGGCGTTCGGGTTCTTCAACGCGAGGTACGCATACCTGCGGGAGGTGCCAGTGACCGCGCTCAGGCTCTCCTATGTAGGGGAGCTTGGGTGGGAGATCTACACGACATCGGACATGGGCCTGAGGCTGTGGGACCTCCTGTGGGAAACTGGGCAGCCGTACGGCATGGTAGCGGGGGGCCGGGCCGCCTTCAATGCGCTGCGCATCGAGAAGGGCTACCGGGCCTGGGGAACGGACATGACCGCGGAGCACGACCCATACGAGGCTGGACTCGGCTTCGCTGTGAAGGCGGACAAGGGCGACTTCGTCGGGCACGAGGCGCTCCTTAAACGTAAGGAAGCGGGGCCGCGCCGGAGGCTGGTTTGCACGGTGCTCGACGATCCGAACGTGGTCGTGATGGGATACGAGCCGGTGTGGGCAGACGGCCGGCCGGTCGGCTACGTGACGAGCGCGGACTTCGGATACACGATTGGACGGAGCATCGCCTATGCGTGGGTTTTGCTCGAACATGCCGGGGTGGGGACTCGGTTGGAGATCGAATACTTCGGCGAGCGGCAAGCGGCCACGGTCGCGGAGGAGCCGCTCTTCGACCCGGCGATGAAGAGGATGAGGGCGTGATCAAGGCCCCCGAATCAGAGAAGAGGTGATGCGAAGGACTGCTTGAAAGCCGTATCCCGAAAGCGAACAATGATCGAAAGGAGCAGCGCATGATGACAGATAAAACCAATCAGGAGCCGGGCATCCTCGAGTACACGAGGTTGTTCAAGTCCCCGTACTTCTACGGCTCGCGTCGGCACGGGGTCCAGAAGTACAGCGTCTACAATCACCACTATCATCCGAGGTACTACAGGGATCCGGTCGAGGAATACTGGCAGCTACTCGAAGGCGTCACGATGTGGGACGTTGGCGGGGCGGAGCGGCAGGTCGAGATCACCGGCCCCGACGCCTTCGAGTTCACCAACATGCTAACCCCGCGCGACCTGAACAAGTGCGCCGTGAACCAGTGCAAGTACGCCTTCATCACCAACGCCGAAGGCGGCATCATCAACGATCCCGTCCTCTTGCGCCTGGACGAGAACCACTTCTGGCTCTCCCTGGCCGATAGCGACGTGCTGCTCTGGGCGCAGGGACTCGCCTACAACGCCGGGATGGATGTACAGATCCGGGAGCCTGACGTCGGCCCGATGCAGGTTCAGGGTCCGAAGTCCAAAGAGGTGATGACCGATCTCTTCGGCGATGGCATCCTGGACGTGCCTTACTACTACATGGAGCATCACGAATTGGACGGGATGGAACTCGTCATCTCGCGCACCGGATACTCTGGCGAGCTTGGCTACGAGCTATATCTGAAGAATGCTAGCCGTGACGGGCTCAAGCTCTGGGACCGCGTGTTGCAGGCTGGGGAGCCGCATGGGATCTCCCCGATCGGGCCTTGCCACATCCGAAGGATCGAGGGCGGCATCCTGGCCCTGGGCTGCGACATGTGGTACGACACCAACCCTTACGAGGTCGGCTACGGCTACAAGTGGATGGTCGAGCTAGAGCAAGAACAGGACTTCGTTGGCCGGGAGGCGCTGAAGAAGGTCAGTGAGGAAGGCGTCAGCCGCAAGCTGGTCGGCGTCGAGATCGGGGGCGATGACCTCGGTTCGTACAACGACGGCTCCATGATCGACTACTTCCCGGTCCACAAGAACGGAGAGAGGATAGGCAAGGTCACCTCCGCCTGCTACTCGCCGCGCCTTGAGAAGAACATCGGTTTCGCTATGGTGCCGATCGAGCACAGCGTCTTCGGCATCGAACTAGAAGTCGAGCGGCCGGAAGGCACTGTTCCCGCCACCGTCGCCGACCGCGTCTTCTTCAAGCCGGAGCACGCCGAACAGAACCTGGCCGCTACCAGTTCGTCCAAAGGGGGCTGAGAAAGACGAGGAAAGCGATGAAGGGCCGGGCACTTCGGGGTCCGGCTCTCTGGATTATTTGATGGCGATAGATGGAAACATGAAGACGCGGCACAGTGCCGAGCACAGACACGCGGCGAACCTGATGCTGGCCGAGGCTTTGCGGCATCCTGGCTACGAGGTATTGCCCCTCGAAGGGACGGAGGAGTCTGTCGTCGAGCATGTGCCCCGGCATATCGGGCTCACGGTCACGGCCTCGCCAGCAAAGGGGATGTGGGCCACCGTGGAGTTGGCGGAGCGGTTGTCGGGGCACGGTTTCGAGGTGTCGCCGCATCTTTCGGCGCGGCTCATCGAGGACCGGGCGCGGTTGGCGGAGATTTTGCAAATTTTGCGCGAGGCGGGGGTACGGGGTGCTTTCGTGGTGGCTGGGGACGTGCAGAAGCCTGTTGGGGAGTTCGAGGGGGCTGGGGCGTTGTTGGAGGCGATGGAGGAGATCGGGCACCCGTTCGAGAAGATCGGCATCACCGGGTATCCGGAGAGGCATCCGATCATCAGCGACGAGGCCACGATCCAGGCGATGCACGACAAGGCACCCCACGCCGACTACATAATCAGCCAGATCTGCTTCGACCCGAGGACCATCTCCGAGTGGGCCAAATGGGTGAAGCGGCGGGGCGTGAATTTGCCCATCCGCATCGGGATGCCAGGCGTCGTGAACCGCCAGAAACTCATGCGGATCTCCGCGAGCATCGGCCTCGGCGAGTCGGCCCGCTTCTTGATGAAGCAACGCAACTGGCTCCTCAAGATGTTCATGCCCGGCGGCTATAGCCCCGACCGTCTGGTCCGCAGCCTGAAGCCCGACCTCGCCGACCCCGACAGCAACGTCGAAGGCTTCCACATCTACACTTTCAACGACGTGGAGAAGACCGAGGCGTGGCGGCGTGAGATGCTCAAGCGCGTCGAGAATTCATAGTCTAGGATTCACGCAATAACCATCCGCGCGGTAGGATTCTTGAGTTGTTCTGTGAGGTACTCTCGCAGCGACCCGTGCTTGATCTGGTAGACGGTGGTCCTGCCCTGGTAGGCTAGATCTTCAGCCGACTGCGCTGGCAATGCACGCGCGATGTGGTTGCGCTGGATACGATCCGCACGGCACTGGCAACTCTCGATCTCCGTCAACTGCTTGACTTCCCTGTGAACCCAGAGGTACGACGTCCGCTCGAATGGGCACGCCGGTTATCCATTACGGCTGTAGCGCCGGTCCCGAGCACCAGCGCGATCACTTCGCGCTCCCCAGCTTCGATGGAAGGCGTACCGCCGACGCCCCGGTCTATGTTGGCCGGATCCGGACTCAGAAGTTCCGCGAACCTTAGCCTCGGCGCTCCACTTCCGGGTGCTCCTGGACGGAGGGCAAGCTCCCTCACGATGGCATCCGGAACCATCACCCGGTACAGGTCCTTTAGCGAGGGCGGATACCCGAGCGTGTCGAGGTAGATGAGCGGGTCAGTGTCGAAGGCGGATAGAACCCCCTCTGGGGGACGCCTTCGGCTCGGAACCCCAGACTCTCCGGTCAGGCTCGGAACCTCTCAGCGTGGCGCGTCCTCTTCGAGGTCTTCTTTGGTGTAGTCGGGGAAGGGGTAGCCGAGGCTTTCCAATTCGACGAAGAGGTTCTCGAATCGCTCAAGGCGTCTTGTATCTCCATCGGCGAATCCACGAGCCTGTACAAGATTCTCAGGCGGGCTCCAACTCCCCGCACTTCCTCGCCACCTCGCCCAGAAAGTTCTGTGAGGAGATGACGCATACGATCTCGGGATGGAATGCTCCGACCGCCGTCTCGACGGCCTCTGTCCTGGAGACCATTGCGAGAGACTTGCAGGAGATGAGGCTCACTCTTCCGGCACCTCCATCGGGCAGCCGGGTATCCCTACGCCCATGACAGGACAGCGAGAGCACGCATAGCGCGAGGGCGTAGGCTCAAAACGGCCAACTTTAATCCGGTCCAATGCCTCAAGCACCCTCTCCTCCGCCACGCCGAGGAAGTCGCCCTCAGTGCTCACCTCCACGAGGGCGTCGCCCGGCACGAAGGCGTAGGCGAGGCGCGTTTTCTCGGGCTCTATTCCCCACAGTTTGTTGGCTGCCAGAGCGTAGAGCGGGAGCTGTAGGCGGGTCTTGTAGTTCTCGTGGGCGTGGCCCGTCTTCCAGTCAACGAGGTGGACGGTGCCGTCCGGGTCCACGAAGACCGCGTCTATGCGCCCCCGGATCTCCGTACCGCCGATCTCAAGCGCCCACGGGACCTCCACCATTCTCGCCGGACCCGCCTGCGGCGGCTGCGGACCTTCTTGCAGCTGGTGCTCTCTAGCTCTGAGGCCGTAGCGGCTCTCCTCGAAGGCCCGCCACCGCTCGTCCCACGAGGGCCCGACCCACGCGCTTCACCCCTCTTTGTGGCGGCAGGCCGTTCGCCGCGCATTCCGCCCTCCACGTAGGTATGCACGATGCTGCCACGATCCCGTGCGTCCTCGAGCCCTCCGGTCATGTCTGGGACCGGGAAGACGTGGGCGTAGTAGTAGTAGCGGCGTGGGCAGGTCTCGAGCTCCATGAGGGAGCTGGGCGAGTGGGTCTCTGGGACCGGGAGCACGTGCTCGGGACGTGGGCCTCCGGTATGCCGCGCACGTCCCGCCTGAGCGCCGCCAGCCCGTCCTCCCAGCCAGACACGCCGAGGCGCTCCGCCACCTCCGCCTCGTCTCCATCGGCCATCGCCTCCAACGGCCAGGGGTCCGGGGTGCGTCTCTCCTTCTCGACCAACGCGCCCGCGTTGGGATTGGTCGTGGGCGCCTCCGGCTCGGGGGCGAACGAGATGGCGCGCCCTTCGGGCGCATCCTCCAGCAGATCCCAGAACGGGCCTGTGTTTTTGGGTCTCTTGTTTTCCCCGTAGAAATGCGCGCGGCTGAGGGTGAGCATCTCAGCCGCGCGGGTGCAGGCGACGTAGAAGAGCCTGCCTTCCTCCTCGGCGGCTGCCTGCTTGAGGAGCTTTTTGGTCTCGTCTTTGTCCAGGGCGTCGTAGGCTGCGGAGAGTTCGGGGTCGGGGTCTAGCTTGAGCGGCGCTGGCAGGGCGTTGGCCCGCTCCAATGCGGAGTCCTGAGACCGGCCTGAGGGGAAGACGCCACCAGAGAGGCCGGACACGAAGACGTGGTCGAACTCGAGGCCCTTCGCCTTGTGGACCGTGAGGACCCTCACGGCGTCCGTATGCTCCGAGGGTGGCAAGGAGAACTCGGCGGAGCCGGAGCCCGAGACGACTTTGAGGTAGCGCAGGAAATCCCGCAGGAAGCGAGCCTCGCCGAATTCGCGGGCGACCTCGCGGAAGATCGCCAGGTACTGCAACGCCACCCGAGCCTCGGGAGCGGGAGATGATCTAAGCTCGTGGCCCAAACCCAGCGTCTCTATCGCCCGCTCCACCAAGGAGCCCACGGAGTCGGCGACGGCCAGCTCGCGCTCCAGTCCGTCCATAGTCTCCGCGAAGGGGCGCAGCCTCCCGGCGCCCCTCCCGGAGAGGCGGGGGACGGTGTCGGGGTTGGCGAGGGCGGCTTCGGGCCCGTCGGGGCATTCGACTACGGCGCGCAGGTCGTTTTCGTCGAGGAGGATGGGGTGTCTCAGGAGGACGCGGAGCAGGCTCTCGCGCGATGCGCGCGGGCTGGCTGCGAGGTGGAGGTAGTCCGAGAGGAGGGTTATCTCGGGGCGGGAGAGGAGGCCGCCGGCGTCGGAGATCTCGCACGGCAGCCCCTCGTCGGCGAGGGCGGAGATCAAGGGCGCGGCCTGGGGGTTGCGACGGATCAGGACGGCGCACGAACCGGGCGATGCCCCGTGCTCGACCAGCGTCTTTATGCGGCGTGCTATCTCGCGCGCCTCCTCGGCGTCCGTGACTGAGACGAAGGCGGAGACTTCGCCCTCCGGGGCGCCGGGGCACGGGGCGAGGGTTTTTGGTTCGTCGGGGCTGTTCTCGGGGTGAACGGCGCGGGCGAGGTGGTTGGCGAGATCGAGGACCGCGCGCCCGGAGCGGAAGTTGGTCGTGAGCCTGTAGGTGGCGGCCTCGAAGCGCTGAATGTTCCTTACCTCCGCGCCCGTGAAGGCGTAGATGCTTTGCAGATCGTCCCCAACGACCACGACTTTCGAGAGGTCTTCGCCCGCCAACAGCTCCACGAAGCGCATCTGGGCGGGGTTGGTGTCCTGGAACTCGTCCACGACGATCAGGTCGTGGCGGGCCCTGTATGGCGCTCCGACACCGGGGTCGGCGAGGATGCGGGCGCCGAGATCGAGCATGTCCTCGTAGCGCAAGAGGCCCGCCTCCTTTCTACGCTCCTCGAACCTCCGCGCCAGCTCCAC
>JACDGB010000100.1 GCA_013815485.1 Rubrobacter sp. | reverse complement strand
GAGGGTAGCCGTGACCGAGTTGGACGCCTCGAAGTTGAGGTAGACGATGTCCTTGCCGTTGGCCGAGCCGCGGATCAACCCCATGTCCACGGTCATCTCGTCGGTGTCGATGGCCAGGAGCCGGTCATGGGTGTTGGTGTGGGTCGTGGCATCGAAGGGCTCGTCACCGACCGCGACGATGGGCGCATTGTAGACCACGTCGCTGCCCCTGACGCGGACAAAGGGGCTGTAGTTGGCATCGGCCAACGCGCCGGGCTGAGCCAACGTAGGCGGGAAGAAGGTAGGGCCGGGTTTGAGGATACGCTCAGGGCTGAAGTCGGGCTTACCCTCGAACGTGACCTCGCTCTCACCCAGTATCTTGCTCTTGGACTCGACCTGCTGCGCGCAGAGAGGGCAGCCGGTGGTGATGTTGGACAGCTTGGGGGCGAAGTTGAGCCCGAGTTCCTCCGCGATGGCTTCGTCTGAGGTGTCGGTTATGACAAACCAGACAGGCTCGCCGTCGACGTTGCCCTTGTGCAGGGGTAGGGTGGCGAAGTCTTTGGACAGGTTCACCGCCACGGCGCTCTCGAGCACGAGGTTTTCCTCCGGCAGGAACTCGTCGTTCTCGGTATTCGGCGCGGCGGTGTTCTGCGCGACTGCCGCCGGCATTGCCGCCGCGAACATGAGCGTCAGTGCAATCACTAGAAAAGCTTTGGTCTTCAACGTTGTCCCCTTTCCTACTCCACGGTAAATAACTTCGCTGAAACAACCTCTCGTCGTATCGTCGTTATCCTCCTCTGGTTGTGCCAGGCTTGTCGTCACTTCCGCCAATCCCGTGTTTGTCAAAGCTTGTTGCAGGTTCTTTCTTCCTGGGAGACCCTGCATTCTTGACGGATACTGTGGATCGCCCTCCTTACGCTGCTCGCTTCAGGCCGGCCTGGATCGCCTCCGTCGGGTCGAGGTAGTGCTCGACCACCTGTTCTTCCCGGCCGTCGCACCAGGTGTAGTAGCCGGCCTCCCAGGCGGCCTCGGCCACGTACACCGAGCAACGCCCTCCCTGGAGCTTGAGCCAGCGACCCGAGAGGGTGACTTCGCCCTCCAAACCCAGCGCTTGGAGTGCCTCTATGAGTCGTGTCATTGCACTCCGTTCCCGGCTACCCCGGCGTCGACCCCTCGTGTGTGGACGATCCTGGGTATGACCCTATCGGAGCGAAGCTAACGTTTGGGTAAACGCCGGTGAACAAATCGGTGTGGATCGGTGAACAATGGTAAACAGGGAACAGTTTGACGACCGGCATCGTCGAGGCGTTCTTCGGCAACGCTTTCGACCGTAGCTTGTTTTTCAGATGCGGGCTCGCGCCTACCGACCGGAGATGTTGCTCTTCGGGATGGGCCGTATCGCTACGCTCGGGAGTCTCGGCTATGCGGTGGGCGACCTGCTTGGTGACCGCAGACTTGGGCGATTAACGAGAAGGAAGAAAGCGATACCCTATGCCCCACTCGGTCTGGATGTAGCGGGGACGCTCCGCATTATCGCCCAGCTTCCGGCGCAAGCGCCGCACGAACACTTTCAGGTAATGGGCGTCGCCTACGTACCCCGGTCCCCACACCCGCTCTAGCAGGTGCCGGTGGGTTAGCACGGTGCCTGGGTGCCTCACCAACTCCTCCAGCAGACGACGTTCGGTGGAGGTGAGTTTGACCACCTCTCCGCGCACCCGCACTTCGCGGGTGGCGTAGTCCAGCGACACGTCGCCCACTGCGATGCACGGATCGGGCGTTACGGGCGGCCTGCTCGCCCGTCGCAGGAGCGCCCGCAGGCGCGCCAGTAGCTCGAGGTGGTCGAAGGGCTTGGTCAGGTAGTCGTCGGCACCGAGCTCGAGCGCCCGCACCTTGTCGAGCGTTCCGTCGCGCACGGTGAGCATCAGGATCGGAACCTGGGAGATTTCGCGGATGCGCCGGCACACCTCGAAGCCGTCGGGCGGCGGCATGGACACGTCGAGCACCACGAGATCCGGCTGCTCCTCGCCGAAGCGTTTGATCGCTTCCTCGCCGTTCGCCGCGGCCGTTACGTGGCAATCCGGCCAGACCATGCGCATCCCGAAAGCGACCACCTCCGCAACGTCTCGGGCGTCCTCCGCGATGAGCATCTTGAGCGTCATGGGTTGGTTCCTCCGTTCTCCGCGCTTGGCAAGATGATATGGAAAGTCGTGCCTGCCCCAGGCCGGCTCTCGGCCCGGATCCGCCCCCCGTGGAGCTCGACGATACCCCTGGCGATCGCCAGCCCCAGACCGGAGCCGCCCCGCGCGGGCTCGAGGCGGTGGAAACGCCGGAAGATGGCTTCCAGTTCCCCCTGCGGGATCCCGGGACCGGTGTCGCTCACCGACAGCGACACTTGACTACCCGAGATCCGACCGGAGATGCCGATACGTATGCCCTTGGGGGTGTGCAGGTAGGCGTTCGCCAGCACGTTCACGACCACCTGCTCCAGCCGCCGCGGGTCGCCCTCGCCGGGCAGCGGTTCCGGCAGATCGACCTCCAGGATCTGTCCCTTCTCCTGGATCAGGGGATGCATCGAGGACATCGCCTCGGTAACGACGGCGCGCAGATCGAGCGGCTCGCGGTCGAGGCGCAGTGTTCCAGCCTCCAGCTGGTTGTAGGCGAGGAGATCATCGATGAGCATGCCGAGACGGTCGATGTTGCGGCGCACGTTGTCCAGCAGATCCCGCTCGTCGGCCCGCAGCCGCCCGACCGCGCTCGTCCGCAGCAAGCCCAGCCCAGCTCGGGTCGCGGTGAGCGGCGTGCGCAGGTCGTGGGAGACCGAGGAGATAAAGAGGTCTCTGAGCCGGTCGATCTCTCCCAGCCGCTCGCTCTCCCCGCGGGCCCGACCGGCCGCCTCCTGCTCCAGCGCGAGCCGCCGCCTCAAGACGGCGGTGCCAACCCCAAAGACGCAAAG
Source organism: Rubrobacter sp. (assembly GCA_013815485.1). Classification (GTDB taxonomy): domain Bacteria; phylum Actinomycetota; class Rubrobacteria; order Rubrobacterales; family Rubrobacteraceae; genus JACDGB01. Next base: position 3,762 of record JACDGB010000100.1, on the reverse strand, counting down.
CAAGATCAGCCGGGCGCCCAGATCCCGGACGTCGCCTTCGGCGGGAGACCACCCGGGGAACGTAGGGTCGATGATCACCGTGAGCACTGCGACGCTGGCGGTGTAGAGCAGGCCGCCTCGCAACGTCGAGGTGGCCGTCGCACAGACGCCGGTCAGGAAGAAGAGAACGAAGAGCGGGCCGCCCGGTTCCGCGCCGAGGAAGTAGATCAGGCCGCTCACCGGTACGCCCAGCGCGTACTTGTAGGCGAAGGGGTGGAGCCGTCGTACCAGATGCCGGAGCAACTCGACGAGCAGGAGGTATGCGGCGAACAGCAGTATGAGCTGCCAGGTCGGGAGTCCCGTGCGCCCGTTTATGGGTTGCACGAGCGTGATCAACAGCATCGCCGCGAGACTACCCCACTCCAGCCCCAGGAGCGCACGGTCCAGGAAACGGTGCGGCCTCGGCTCCGCTGGCAGTGTTGGGTTAGCCGACTGGCACATTCTCCTCCTTGAGCCAAAAACCCGTAGCAGACACCGTTTTCAGCCGGTTTGGAAACCCGGATTCGATCTTTCCTTTTTCATACTCAATCGTCGCAGAGGAAATACTCTCCCCACCATCTCCTTCGAAGGCCAGGTAGAAGGCCATCCCGCCGTCCACGAACAGCGTCTCCCTTTATGGCCGTGGCGTCCTTCTCTTCGTAGGTTATCACCTGATCCGAGTCGCCGAGGTTGCGGATCATGGAATCCCGGTAGTCGAAGACCTCCTCCAAATCGAGGGTGAGCGTACCAGGCCCGAAGGCCCTGCTCGCCTCGCTCCGGGCCTCGGGCGGCCGGAGGAGCGTCTTCGAGGGGATGCACGCCCAGTAGGCGCACTCGCCCCCGATCAACTCCCTCTCGACGACCGCGACCTTCTTGCCGACCGCAACCTTTTGCCGGCCGCGAGCAACCGCGACGAAGCCCTCCACGTAGCGAGCCACGAGCTCCGCTACCCCGATCGCAAACCTACGGAGAAGAAGTGGACGCTTCCCCACACGAGCGGGGCTTCCCCGCGGTCCCGGTCAAAGTGCCTGGTTACGCGACCGAAGGCGAGCGCCCCGACGAAGGCGAAGACTAGCATGGCCGCGACGACCATAAACGCGAGCGCGGCGAGCGCGTCCGGGATCCCGCGGGCGTTCGTGAGCACGGCCCCGGTGGTCCAGGTCGCCAACGTGTACCCGTAGGGAGCGGCGCTCGAGCCAACCGTCGTACGCAGGTTCTTCCGATAACGTGTCATAATCCGCGAAACGAAGCTCTTGCGCTAGTGGGATCTGTTCTTGCTAGAAGAGGTCTAGAGATCCTCGCCACGGCTTTCTGCCCGAGAGCGGGCCGAGGACGGAAGCCAGGAGCACACCCACCGGCACCACGCCTATCTTTGCCGACGTGCATCGGGACGCGCGGGTTGGCTCTCACGATGGCCCACCACCTTTCTGGTACTGAGGTACTTGCCTTACTAAGAGCCTCCAAGCCGGGCTGGCTATTTGGCAGCAAGGTCCAGCTTGCTAGTGATCTCGATGCTGTCCTTGATAGACTGGGCGACCGGACAGCTGTCGGCGTACACGCCGAGTACGCGCTCTATGGTCTCGCGGTCTTTCTCGTCCGCGGCGAGATGAAAAGTAGTAGTGATCCTCTTGACCACCAGCACCTTGTTCTCGTTCTCTATCTCCCCTATGGTATCGGCGTAGAAGCTCTCCTCATCGAAGGAAACTTGACGCGCCGCCAGCGCGCCGGCAAAGGTGCCAAGCAGTCACCCGCCGGCCGCCGCGACCAGATAGTCAAGCGTCGAAGAGTGCGACTCCTCGGCATCGGGGGAGACACCGTAGTGCTCGGCGACCTCGCTGTGAACCCCGAAGAGGATCGGCTCCTCCTCGGCGGGGAGTTGCGCCCGCCGGATCTTCCCCTCCACCGGCTCCACCTTCACCCGCGAAACGTAGGCTACGTTAGCCACTCATATCCCCTTTCTGAATCTCGTGTCTTCCCTATTCTCAGCGTGAGTGCTAGTCTCAGGCGGCCCGCAGCGACTCGGCGGCCGTCAGGATCGCCGCCCCGAGCAGCACGCCGTCTTTAGCCAGGAACTGCCCCTCCAGAGAGAGCGCCGGAAACCCGTGGTCTTCCTGCAAAACCCCCGGCATCGTACGGAGGAAACTGAGGGTGGTGAGGAACATCGCGATGGCCCCGAGGCTGCCGAGCGCCGAAGCTCTCGGCGAAAGCGGTCTCGCGGCGATCAGCGTGCCCAGCACTATCTCCGTGATCCCTATGAGCCGCGCGGTCTTCTGCGCGCCCATCCTCCTGTTGATCCACGAAAAGAGCGGGCTTGTGGAGACCATGGGTTGTATATTCTCGGCCTCGTATTCTGCGAACTTCAGCGCCCCGACCCACAATAGGGTTCCCGCCAGCGCGGAGCGGAGGACGACCCTGCCCGCGGCTTCGAGCTTCAGTTCCGATCCGCTCCCCTCTAGCCTCGCCGCGACGTTTCTCGTGTTCATGCCAGGACTCCTTTCGACCAGACTTGCCCTACCGACCTCGGGCTTCATCGCTTATCCTCGGGCCACGGCTGCTGTGCCGGCAGTTGGGCGGAGCCGTCGGAGACTTAGAAGAGGTTCGGGAGAGTTCGCCGATCCACCTGGTTCCAGCCCCGTCGAAGACGAGGGCAACTTCGTCGTTAGCGTCCTTGAACTCTTTTGCGGCCGTCAAAGCGTTGGCAACGCGGCCCGTGTCCGCGTGCGTCTCCGTGTCCGCAAAGACCACCAGCGCCACGTTTGCCATCCACAATCTCCTCTCTCCGTCGCTCACGAGGCATTATTGGGGGACGGCGAATAGAATGAAGTGTCGTGCGTCACTAAAATGCATAGTATTCAGAGACTTGGAAGGAGGCAGAGGCGCAAATGCTACTACCGAAGGAAAAGATACGGCTCCTCTCCATGGTAGACGTCCTCGAACCCCTTTCGGAGGAAGAGTTGGAGGAGTTCAGCTGGCGCGTTCCGGACACGCACGTGGAGCAGGGCCGGATCTTCTACAGCCCGGGGGACCGGAGCGAGGCACTCTTCATGCTCAAGAAGGGACGGGTGAGAATATACAAGGTGACCCCGGACGGATGGGAGTTCACGCTCGCCGTGGTGGAAGCCGGGACCATGTTCGGGGAGATGGCGCTCACGGCCCAGCGGCTACGGGAGGCGTACGCGGAGGCCACGGAGCCGTCCGACATCTGCATCCTGAAGAGCGAGGACCTGGAGCACCTCATACGAGAGAACCCGGATGTGGGCATGCGGATGATACGCGTCCTGAGCGAGCGGCTGCGCCTGTGCGAGACCCGGCTGGAGGATATCGGCATCAAGGACGTCCCTGCCCGCCTGGCGAACCTTATTCTCCAACTTGTCGAGAGCGAGGGCATCATGGCTCCCGAAGGTCCTCGGATACCCACCCAATACACCCACCGGCAGTTGGCCACTATGGTCGGCTCCAGCCGCGAAAGCGTCACCAGGGCCTTCACCAGGCTGCAAAAAGCCGGGGCCGTGAAGCTGAGGCACCGGCGCATCTACGTCAAGGACGTTGCAGCCCTTGAACGGGCCGCCGGGTGAACGGACGCTGCCTTCGCCCGTGCAAGGCCACGACTAGGGTCGCAGCCGGTGAAACGGCGCTAGTTGGCGCGAGCGATGGCCTTCTCGAAGAACCCGACACTGTCGGGTTTGCTGGGAAGCCGCCTACCCCTCTTCCCTTTGGACGTTGCGGGCCGTCGGAACGAACACC
>JACDGB010000099.1 GCA_013815485.1 Rubrobacter sp. | reverse complement strand
GTCAAAGCAAGGGTGTTCGGCTTGGGAAAGGACTCGCCTTGACGGCATCACGCTTGGGGTACGCTCTGTGAGCCGGATACTAGTAACAGGAGCAGCAGGGTTCATAGGGTCTCACCTCGCGGAAAGGCTGCTGGAGCTGGGCCACGAGGTAGTGGGGGTGGACGGCTTCACCAGCTACTATTCCCGGGAGCGCAAGGAGGGGAACCTGGTCCGGGCCGCCGGGGCGGAGGACTTCCGCCTGATGGAGGGAGATCTCCTGGACCTGGACTTCGATGACCTTCTGCGAGGGGTAGATGGCGTCGCGCACCTGGCTGCGGAGTCCGGGGTTCGGGCCAGTTGGGGGGACAACTTTCCCCGGTATCTGGAGCGGAACGTGGAGGCTACCCAGCGGCTGCTGGAGGCGCTTTCGGGACAGAGCGTGGAGCGGTTCGTATTCGCTTCGTCTTCATCGGTGTATGGATCGGTGGACGGCCCGGCGAAGGAAACTGCGAGCCTGCGGCCCGCCTCGCCGTATGGGTTGAGCAAGCTGGCCGCCGAGGAGCTGGTCAAACTCTACGCCCGGCAGCGAGGCGTGCCCGCTACGATCCTGCGTTACTTCACCGTCTACGGTCCCCGTCAAAGGCCGGATATGGCGCTCTCGCGTTTCATCTCGGCGGCGCTGCGAGGGGAGCCCTTGCGGGTCTTCGGGGATGGGAGCCAGATGCGCGAGATGACGTACGTCTCGGACGTGGTGGACGCCACGGTGGCCGCACTGCAAGCTCCGCCCGGCGGCGTCTATAACGTGGGCGGCGGGGACCGCGCCACGGTTGACGAGCTCGTGGATCACGTCCGGCGCGCCCTGGACGTCCGGATCGAGATCGCCCACGGGCCGTGCGCCGAGGGGGATGTGTACTCCACATGGGCAGGCCTGGAGCTGGTGGAGCGGGATCTCGGCTATCGCCCGCAGGTTGGGTTGAAGAGAGGGATAGAGGCCCAGGTGGAGTGGGCGCGGGAAGAGACGATTGCTCCTGGCTGGATAAGCGGCAGCCCTTCCAAAAGAGCGGCACGATGACCGAAGAGTGGCTGCTCAATCTGACGCAACGGATCGGCGCGCTGGAGCTACAACTCGCGGACGTCCGGAATTCTCGGGCATGGAAGCTGATGGAAGCGCTGCATCGCATCAAAGTACGGGTATCGGGGAGGAAGGGGTCGCCTTGAGCATGGCCGGAGAGCCGGGGATGTTGTTCGTCGGGGGGCCGCAGCGAAGCGGAACCTCGGCCGTCGTTGACTATCTGAACCGGCACCCCGAGGTGCTGCTTTGCATGGAACGATACAAGTGGATCCCATCACGCGAGGTCAGGCCGGAGCTCTTCACCTTCGAGCGGATACTAGACTACAGGATGAGCCCGCGAGGCGGAGGCCGGGAGGAGACGAACACGCCCCGCGAGTACCATGAGAAGCTCCTCGCGGGCAAAGAACCGGAGCGGCTGCGTTGGATCGGGGACAAGAACCCCAACTACGTCCAGAAGCTCGACAAGCTCTCGGATAACAACCCCGGAGCCAGCTTCATCCTCACGTACCGTCCGCTGAAGGAGGTCGCCGAGTCCTTCGAGGCCCGCTCCAGAGATACCGAAGCCCCCTGGCTGCTCGGCGGCTTCGAGGAGGGCGTGGACTACTGGAACACCGCGATGCGGTCCACGCGCGATTTCATCGAAGATGCCATGAACCTGAACGTCCTGATCCTGGACTACCGCGAGTTCTTCAACGAGGATGGGCCGATGGTCTCCCTCCTCTCCCGGTTCCTGGACCTCACGATAGACCGGGATTTGCGCGACGCCTGGAGAGATATGTCCCGTGGCTTCGAGGCCCGTCGAAGGCCCAAGGCGCCCCTGAGTGGAGAGCAGCAAGCCTACGTCGAGGCGAACAGGGACGATGAGGCTGAAAGGTGGGTGCTGGACCGCATAGAGAAACAGCGGCGCGAGCTCGAACTCTATCCGCCGGAGTTCGCGCGCTCGCTCAACGAGGAGCGCCGCCTGTCGGCTGTGAAGATCGCCCATGGGAGGGCGAGGAACATCCAACTGAATAGACGAAACCAGAGCCTGAAGCGGCGGCTTCGCGCGGCGCGCTCCGGGATTCCGCCTGGACAGGCGCCGGATCAGGATCGAGCTACCGGGAGCTAGAGAGTGACCGGAGAAGGCGGGGGAAAGACTGTATCGTGACTGAGTCTGATGCCGAGATCGGAGAGTAGATCGTCTTGAACCTGGAGCGAGGTCTGGAGAAGAGGCTCAAGACCAGGATGGAGCAGGCTTCGGAGAACAACCTACTCGAAAGGGCGCGGCCCCTGTTCGTCTGCGGGTGCGCCAGGAGCGGGACCACGGCGTTCGGCGACTACCTGAACCAGTACGAAGAGATCCTGCTATGCCAGGAGCGGTACAAGGGCCGGCAGAAGCAGGTCGCCTGGGAGGACTTCTCCTTCCAGAGGATTATGGACTTCAGGCCCCAGGAGACGAAGCGTCCGCCGCTCGGCCAGACTCGCGAGGCTTTCGCCGAGCGCCACGCGAAGCTCCTCGCAGCCAAAGACCCGGCGAAGCTGCGCTGGCTCGGCGACAAGGGACCGTACTACGTGAGGTCCATGGATCGGCTGGCTGGTAGGAATCCTGGGGCGCGCTTCATAGTCTTGTACCGCCCGCTCGAAGAGGTCGCGGAGTCCTGGGACGCACGGGCGAAGGACCCGGACGACCCCTGGCGCGGCGAGCGCGGCGTGGAGATGTCGGTCGAGGTGTGGAACGCGGCGATGCAGAAGACGCGCGAGTTCATAGAGAGCAGCCCGGCTCCGAGGGTCCTGATCATCGGCTACCACGACTTCTTCTACCGCAACGAAGCGGTGGCGCCCCAGGTCTCCCGTTTCCTCGGGCTGGAGTTCGACGAGTCCATCACGAGAGCCTGGAAGGAAGCCTCCTCGGGGTTTGAGAGCCGCCGCCGGCGCAAGGAGCCGCTGAGCGAGGAGCAACGGTCCTTCCTGCGGGAGCACGCGGACCACGAAGCCGAGGCGTGGGTTCTCGGCCGCATCGAGCAGCAGTGGATATCCCCGGAGCTGTACGTGGAGGAGGGTGAGAAGGCGGTGCTCTCTTCCCTGGACCGGATAGAAGCCAGGATGTGGCGGCTCCACGAGCAGGCGGAGAATGCAGCGGAGCGTGGACCAGGCGCGAAAGAGCGAAGCAAGAACCTGGAGCGTCAGCTCCAGGAAGCGCGCTCCACGCAAGCGCGCCAGGCGAGGCAGATGGAGGGGCTGAAGGAGCGCAACCGCGGCCTGGAGCGGCAGCTTCGGGAGGTGCGTTCCTCGAAGACCTGGAGGCTTCTGGACGGGGTCAACCGTCTCAAGCAGAGGATTCTGCGCGCCCTCCGGGCCAGCAGAATGGGGAAGTGAAGCTTACGGTTCGGCGACAGGGTGATCAAAGCCCGCCCCCGATAACCGCGGAGGCGGGCTCTCGTCCGTGTGAGATCCGGGACCTTCTCTAAATGAAAAGGCGCCCATCAAACCGTTGTAATCCCAGTGGCCCACGCGAGCGAAGGGCAAAACTACCTCTCCCGGACAGAGTGCTTACCGCCGGCCCTCTTGCTGATGCACGGCCTCTTCCCGCGGCCTCCACAGCGAGGTGCAGGGAATCTTCGAGGTGTCACAGCGGTGGGCGTACCTGCTAGCTATCTCGGTGACCTCCTCCATCAGTCCTTCGCTTAAAGTGGTCGGTTGCAGGCCCAGGTCGAGGAAGCGGTCGTTGCGGACGTACAACTCGTTCTCGGCGGCCTCGGCGCGCGGGTTCTGCACGTAGTCTATATCCGAGCCCGTGCGCTCGGCGACCAGCCTGGCGAGGTCGCGCACCCGGTGAGTCTCGGTCATCTGGTTGTAGACGTTGACGCGGTCGCCCTTCTCGGGTGGGTTCTCCAGGGCGAGCTGTATGCAGCGCACGGTGTCCTGGATGTGGATGAAAGCGCGAGTCTGGCCGCCCGTGCCGTGGACGGTGAGCGGGTAGCCCACGGCGGCCTGCATCAGGAAGCGGTTGAGGACGGTGCCGTAGTCGCCGTCGTAGTCGAAGCGGTTTATGAGGCGCTCGTCCAGCTTGGTCTCCGCGGTCTGGGTTCCCCACACGATGCCCTGGTGCAGATCGGTGACGCGCGTCAGGTCGTTCTTGTTGTAGTAGGCGAACAGGAGTTGATCCTGGGTCTTGGTCATATGATAGATGCTGCCCGGGTTTGGCGGGTAGAGGATCTCCTGCTCCACCAGCTCGCCCTCATCGGTCTCGACCTTGACCGTCAGATACCCTTCGGGGATCTGCATACCGGCCGTGCCATAGCCGTAGACGCCCATGGTCCCCAGATGCACCACATGGGTGTCGAGCCCGCTCTCGGTGATCGCCGCCAGCAGGTTGTTGGTCGCGTTGAGGTTGTTATCTACGGTGTAGCGCTTGTGGTAGCTAGACTTCATCGAGTAGGGCGCGGCCCGTTGCTCGGCAAAGTGGATGACCGCGTCGGGCTGCCACTCGAGGAGCAGGTCCAGAAGCTGGCGGTAGTTCTCGGCGACGTTGATGTTGTGGAAGTCTATCCGGTTGCCGGTTAGCTCCTCCCAGGTTCTAAGGCGCTCGCCCATGGGGCGGATCGGGGTGAGGGACTCGCATTCCAGCTCGACGTCTATCTTGCGCCGGGAGAGGTTGTCGGCTATAGCCAACTCGTATCCTTGCGCCGAGAGGTGCAGCGTGGTGGGCCAGCCGCAGAAGCCGTCCCCGCCTAGTACCAGTATCTTCGGCAAAGAAGCCTCCTTTGGCTCTGTCTATTAATGGAGCAAACTCGGGAAGCGTAGTACAAGGGTGCAAGATGCGCAAGTAGCATCGTGACGCCTCGATCTTGGCGGGCTAACCTTTGTCTCTGTCGTAGCCCAGTTCAGCGAGCAGATCACCGGCAATCTCACCGTATATCCGCCGATCGCGCTCCGTGAAGACGCTGCGCCAGTCGCCGGCTACGCCCTTCCTGAAGAAGGAGGCGCTGTCCTCGTCGCCGGCCGGACGCCGCGTTATGCTCTCGAAGCTGCGCTTCTCGACGCACCGGCGGACGACCCCCCCGTCATCGCGTGCCCCGATCAGCCGGAAAAGGCGTCTCATCTCCTCCTCCGGGCGCTCCAGCAGGTCCTCGTAGCGGACCTCGGCGTAGTTTTCGCCGAGGAGGAGGGGACCGTCCCGGTGGGCGCCGCCGATTTGGGAACGCCAGGCCTTGGCGGCGGACGTGATGTACTCCTCGGAGAAGATGCTCTCGCCGGAAGCAAGGAACTTCTCGGGATCTTCCCTGTAGCGATCGCGCTTGTCCCGCTCCTCGGGCGTCAGCCGGCCGCCCTCTTCTACGGGACGGACCCGGTTCCAGCGGTGGTGGGTGTGGGAGACCGCCACGTCCCGGCCATCCCGAACGACGTGTATCACCTTCGCCTCCGGGAGGATCCCGCCTATCTCCCTCACGGTTTCGGCGCCTGCGAACGGCGTCTTGTCCCCGACGATCTTCTTGTTAGTCTTGGAGAGCTCCCGCCCGAGGAACCCGAGCGCGGCCTCGCGCACCAGGAGGGAGATCTGCTCCTCCGCGTCGCCCTCGCGGGTCCACCACGTGCGCTCCAGCCAGATCCGCAGGTCCTCCGATTCGGCGAGGATGTTGTACAGCGAGCCGGGCCGCAGCATCTGTCCCCGAGCGTTCACCGGCACCTTCTCGAAGGTCTCGTTACGGTCGTCCCGCCCGAAGAACTTGCCTTCGCCCCGGCACAGGACCTCCGGGTGTTGATTCAGCATCCCCTGCACCCAGGTGGTGCCGGACTTCGGCCAGCCCACCACGAAGAACACCGGGAAGCTCTCGCGGCGCCCGTCGGTGGATGAGCCGGCGTTCTTCAGCCCGGCAAGCTCCTCGTTGGTCTCGGCCAGCTCCTTGCGCAGCCGGGAGATCTCGCGTTCCGACGCCTCGCGCCCGCCTTTGCGACCGGTGTCCCTCTCCGGCACCATGCCGCGCACCAGGCCGGCCTCCACGTCCAGGAACGCCCGTATGCCTCGCAGCACCTGGAAATCCATGAAGTTTCTGAAGACGGGCACTGGCGGATCCTCCTGAGCGTAGCCTGACCGCTCCGCAGTATAACCGAACGCCCCGGACTCGAAAACCCTTCGGCCACGGCCGGTTGTTGACCGCCCCCGACGCCGGTAGTAAACTGCGAATCCGATGGCGCTGAAGGCTCTGTATCCTGAAGAATTCTCCGGCGGCTCGTCCGCCGACTTCGCCGTTTCTGGATCGAGAACCCCTTGAGGCGCGTGCTCGTCACCGGCGGGTCCGGGTTCATCGGGTGCAACTTCCTGCGGCTTGTGGTGCCCGAGCGTCCCGACACCGGGTGGGTGAACCTGGACGCCCTGACCTACGCCGGACGCCCCGAGAACACCGAAGACTTCGCGGACGCGGAGAACTACCGTTTCGTGAAGGGCCGGATCCAGGACCGCATGCTCGTCGAGGCGCTTTTCTCCGAAGACGGCGGCTTCGACGCGGTGGTCAACTTCGCCGCTGAAACCCATGTGGACCGGAGCATCGCAGGCCCTCGGGTCTTCGTGGAGACTAACGTAATGGGGACCCAGAACCTCCTGGAGGCCGCCCGCCGTCACGGCGTCGAGCGGTTCGTGCAGGTCTCTACCGACGAGGTATATGGCCTGTC
>JACDGB010000451.1 GCA_013815485.1 Rubrobacter sp. | reverse complement strand
GTACCAGAACAGGCTCGCTATGTGCGCCAGGTACTCCATGCCCTGCCGCAAACCCGCCTTCGAGACGCCGCTCTCCCGCTCCCCGAAGCTGAACGGGACCTCGGCCACCCGCAGCTCCGGCGCGCAAACGAGTATCTCGAGCAACACCTTGAACCCCGTTGGGCGGAACTGGATGCCTGATACTGCCTCGTTTCTGACCAGGAAGAAGCCGGTCATCGGGTCGCTGGTCTTGCGGGCCTCCTTGAACAGGATGCGGGCCAGCCACTTGCTGCCGACGGAGACCGCCCGCCGCACCGGCCCGGCGAGACCCTCGTAGTTGCCGCCCCGAGCGTAGCGGCTCGCCACCACCACATCCGCGTCCGACCGCTGCGCGACGTCCAGCATCTCGCGCACTTTCTCGGGAGGATGCTGGAGGTCCGCGTCCATCACGCAGGTATAGACGCTCCGCCCAGAGACCGCGTCCATCCCGTCCGTCACGGCTGTCGAGAGCCCGCCTTCCCTATCCAGACCTTCGCGGTGGATCGCGGAAATCCGCCCATCTTCTTCGGCGAGTTTCCGCGCGATGACCGGCGTCTCGTCCGTGGAGTCGTCCACGAAGACCACCCGGTAATCCACGCCCGCGAGGCTCTCCCGCAGCCCGCGCGCCAATCGGGGGATGTTGGCCGCCTCGTTGCGGGTGGGGATCACCAACGTCAAAAGGGCCACGTCCGACGCGGTCTCATCCACTACGCCAAAGCCCCTTGCGCGCCCGCCCGTTATCGTACGATCTTCCTCTCTCATTGTCGGCTCAAGGCTAGCACACCGGGCGAAACGAGCCCAAAAAGATAAACTGTCGGTCGGCGTATTCCGAGATTTTCAAGAGGTGAGCGATGGCGGCGGAAAACCACGAACGGGCTCACGTCCACGTCTCGGGCAGGGTGCAGGGCGTCTTCTTCCGGGACGCGACAAGCCAGAAAGCCCGCGAACTCAACCTCTCCGGCTGGGTCAGGAACCTCCCCGACGGTCGCGTCGAAGCACTCTTCGAAGGCCCCTCCGAGAACGTGCGCCAGATGGTCCACTGGTGCGAAACCGGCCCGCCTGGATCCGAAGTGAAGAACGTGGACGCGGACTTCGAGACAGCCCGCGCAGACCCGACCGGCTTCGAGGTCCGTTGACGCTCCCTCCCGAACTAAATGCCCTGCTGCGCGAGCTCGGGGCGACTGTGGCCTCCCGCCGCGATATCTCGCATGGCACCCAATACCGCCTGGAACGCGGCCCGGAATCCGCCACCCTGAACGTATACTCGACTGGTAAAGTTCTAGTTCAGGGTAAGTCTTCCGCATTGAAGAACGCACTTCATGATCGGGCGGGAGCGGGCAAAACTGGGAAGACGGGCAAGGTCCGAGATGGCGGTAGGCCGGCATTGGACGCGACGCCGCGGCTCGGCACGGACGAGGCCGGGAAGGGCGACTACTTCGGTCCGCTCGTGGTCGCCGGAGTACGGGTTCTTGGCGAAGAAGCGGCCAGAAAATTGCAGGAAATAGGGGTCAGGGACTCCAAGACCTTGAGCAGGGAGGGGGCGATGAGGATCTCACGCCAGGTGGCCGAGGCGATGGGGCGCGAGAACATTAGCGTCGCCGTTTTATCCCCGAAAGAGTACGAAGCCCGACGTGAGACGGCTGGCAACGTCAACGTTTTGCTGGGTGAAGTGAACGCGGAGATAATGGGTGAACTTAAAGCTGACGTAGAGATGATCGTCGTGGACGAGTTTGCCCGGTCGGCCCGCGAATATCTGAAGCCTTTCGTGCCGGAGGGGGTTCTGCTGGAGGTGCGGGCGCGGGCCGAGAACGACGCGGCGGTGGCGGCGGCGTCCATTTTGGCGCGGGCGCGGTATCTTGAGGAGATGGGGCGGCTCTCGGAGTTCGTAGGGTTTACGTTGCCGTTGGGGGCGACGCATGTGATGGATGCTGGGCGGCGGGTATACAAAGAGGGGGGGATGGCGGGATTGAAAAAGGTGGCGAAGGTGAGTTTTCGGACGACACGGCGGATAACAGAACAGGGAGGCGGATCTCGATGATAGATCTTCGTAGTGACACGGTGACCCGACCGACGGAGGGGATGCGGCGGACGATGCTCGAGGCTCCCGTCGGTGACGATGTGTTCGGGGAAGACCCGACCGTCAACCGGCTGGAGGAGTACGTGGCGGCGTTGCTCGGCAAGGAGGCTGCCATATATGCGCCGTCTGGGACGATGACCAACCAGATCGGGCTGTTCATCAACACGCAAAGGGGCGATGAAGTCCTGCTGCACGAGGACGCCCACGTCTTCAACTACGAGGGCGGAGCCCCGGCCCTGCTCTCCGGCGTGCAGGTGAGGACGCTGCCTGGCGAGGACGGCGTGATCCAGGCGGATACCCTGCGGGACGCCATCCGGCCAGAGAACGTC
>JACDGB010000098.1 GCA_013815485.1 Rubrobacter sp. | reverse complement strand
CGCCGCGACGCGGCCGTGGTATTTGTTGCCGCCCCGGTCGAAGACGACCGTCTCGATATCGGCGTCCTGCGCCCGCTGCGCGATCAACTCTCCTACCTTGCTCGCCGCGTCCTTGCGGCTCTCGGCCTCTCCCACCTCACGGGAGTCCGCCGCCGCCAGCGTGCGGCCCGTCTCGTCATCCACTAGCTGCGCGTATATGTGTACGTTCGAGCGGTACACCGAAAGCCTCGGGCGCTCCGCCGTGCCGAACAGGCGGCGCCGGATGCGGAGCCGCCGTTTCTCTCTCTGTGCGCGTTTCTCCAAAACCGCCATGAATAAATCCTCCTGAAATTCTGCTAGCCGGCCTTGCCGACCTTGCGCCTGACCTGCTCGTCGCTGTAGCGGATGCCCTTGCCCTTGTACGGCTCGGGCGGACGGACCTTCCGGATCTCCGCCGCCGTCTGACCGACCCGCTGCTTGTCTATGCCGCGCACGATGATCGTGGTGGCGTTCGGGACCTCGAAGTCTATCCCCTCGCGCGGCGTCACCGTGACCGGATGCGAATAACCAACCTGCAAGTTGATATCGCTCCCGGCGAGCGCGGCCCGGTAGCCGACGCCCGCTATCTGAAGCGTCTTCGAAAACCCATCCGTGACGCCGGTGACGGCGTTCTGGATCAGGGACCGCGTCAACCCGTGCATCGCCCGATGCTCCGGCGACTCCGACTCCCGCTCGACGACGACCTCGCCGTCATCCTGCTTCACCGAGACGCCGCGCCCTATCGGCACGGTCAACTCGCCCTTCGAGCCAGTGACGTTCATGCTAAGGCCCGAAATCTCCACGGTCACGCCTTGCGGTATCTCTACCGGTGCTTTGCCTATCCTAGACATACTTTACCCAGCCTCTCTAGTACACGAAGCACAGAACCTCGCCGCCGATGCCCTGGCGACGGGCCGCATGGTCGGTGAGGATGCCCTGCGAGGTCGAGAGGATCGCCACCCCAAGTCCATCGAGGACCCTGGGGATGTTCGTCCGGTTGCGGTAGACGCGGCGGCCTGGACGGCTCATGCGCCTGAGACCCCGTATCGCCCGCTGGCCGTCGGGGCTGTACTTCAGCTCCACGACGAGCCTCGCCTCCGCGCCTGCCCCCTTCTCGGAGAAATCGGTGATGTAGCCCTCCTCCTTCAGGATGCGGGCCACCTCGCGCTTCATCTTGGAGTGAGGGATCTCGACCGTATCGTGCTTCGCCATGTGCGCGTTTCTTATCCTGGTCAGGAAATCCGCTATGGGATCGGTAACCGTCATCGTTATCTACCAACTCGCTTTCGTTACGCCGGGGATTTTCCCCTCGTGCGCCAGCTCCCGCAGGCAGATCCGGCAAAGCCCGAACTTCCTGTAGTAGCCCCGCGCCCGACCGCACCGCTGACAGCGGCTGTACTCCCTGGTGGAGAACTTCTGCGGCCTCTTTTGCTTTACGCTCAACGCTTTCCTCGTCATCCCTTACCTCTCAACTATCCCGGAAGGGCATCCCGAGAAGCCGCAAAAGCTCCCGCCCTTCCTCGTCGGTCTCCGCCGTGGTCACGACCGCCACGTCCAGACCGCGGGTGGCGTCTATGTCGTCGTAGCTGATCTCCGGGAAAAGAAGCTGCTCCCTGAAACCCAGGGCGTAGTTGCCCTTCCCGTCGAAGGAATTCGGGTTCACGCCCCGGAAGTCCCTCACGCGGGGGAGCGCGATCGAGATCAAACGGTCCAGAAACTCCCACATCCGCTCGCCGCGCAACGTGACCCGCGCCCCGACCGGCATCCCCTCCCGGATCTTGAACCCGGCGATGCTCTTCCTCGCCCGGCGCATCTGCGCCTTCTGGCCCGTGATGCGCGCCAGGTCCCGCATCGCGCCATCCATGGCGCGGCTGTTCACCACGGCCTCGCCGACGCCCATGTTCACAACGACCTTCTCGATCTTCGGCGTACGCATCGGATTCTGGATATCGAACCTCTCCCTGAGAACGGGCGCGATCTCCGATGCGTACCTTTCCTTCATCCTAGCCATCTATATCCTTCCCGGACTTCCTGGCGACCCGCAACTTCTCCCCGGAGTCCGTGAATCGGTACCCAACCTTAGTCGGCTCCCCGGAGTTCGGGTCAACCAGCATCACGTTCGAGACGTGTATCGGAGCCTCGAATGTGAACATCCCCTGCTGGTTTTGCTGCGTCGGTTGCGCGTGCCGCGTGCGGACATTAACGCCGCCCACAACGACCCGGTTCTTCTTGGGCTGGACCCGCTCGACCTCGCCGCGCTTGCCTTTTTCCTTGCCGGAGATCACCATCACGGTGTCCCCGCGTTTTATCTTCAGACCCATCAAATCACCTCCGGGGCCAGCGAGATTATCCTCGTATAGCCCTTGTCCCTGAGTTCCCGGGCGACCGGCCCGAAGATCCTGGTCCCTCTCGGGGCGCCGTCCGGGTTGATGATGACGCCCGCGTTCTCCCCGAATCGGATATAGGAGCCGTCGTCGCGGCGCGTCTCCTTCGCCGTCCTGACGACGACAGCCCGAACGACCTCGCCCTTGCGGACGCCGCCACCTGGGGTCGCCTCCTTGACGGTCGCCACGATCACATCCCCAATCCCCGCGCTGCGGCGTTTGGAGCCGCCGAGGATCCGGATCGTGAGCAGGCTCCGGGCGCCGGAGTTGTCCGCTACCCTGAGTCGTGTCTCGTTCTGGATCACTACTCGGCCCTCGATATGATGTTCGCTAGCCGCCAACGCTTGCGCGCCGAGAGAGGACGGGTCTCCATGATCCTGACCGTATCTCCCACGCTAGCCTCGTTGCGCTCGTCGTGGACCATGAACCGCCTGGAGCGGCGCACGCGCTTCTTATATCGCGTATGCCGCACCAGCGTCTCCACCGTGACGGTCACGGTCTTGTCCGGCTTGTCCGAGACGACCATCCCGACCCGCTCCTTGCGCCGGTTGCGCCCGGTGTCGCTCTGGATCTGACCCTCATCCTGGTCGAAACGCGGCCCGCGGGCCACCGCCTCCAAGCCAGCATCAACAGCCTCGCCGGACTCACTGCCTTCTATGAGGTCCTGCGGCGTCTCGGGCGGACGATCTTCCGGCGTTCCCTCCGGGGTCGTCCCCTCGTGGGTCTGCTCTATGTTTTTATCTTCTTCCGTCACTATTTCTCGTTCTCCCACTTCTTCCGGTTCAGGACGGTAAGGAGCCGGGCGATGTTCTTCCGGACGTCCTTGAGTTGTCCCGTGTTCTCCAACTGTCCCGTGGCGTGCTGAAAGCGCAGGTTGAAAAGTTCGCGCCGCGTCTCTGTCAGGCGCCGCTCCAGTTCCTGCACGTCCAGCTCGCGGACCTCGGCGGCCTTCACTGCTGAACACCTCCCCGCGCCAGGAAGCGGGTCTTGATCGGGAGCTTCTGCGCGGCGAGGTTCATGGCTTCACGCGCTAGAGCCTCGTCAACGCCGCTCATCTCGAACATCACCCGCCCCGGCTTGACGACCGCGACGTAATCCTCCGGGCTGCCCTTGCCGCTTCCCATCCGGGTCTCGGCGGGCTTCTTCGTCACCGGCTTGTGAGGGAAGATGTTGATCCACACTTTCCCTCCGCGTTTGATCTTCCTGGTCATTGCGATACGGGCCGCCTCTATCTGGCGGTTGGTGATCCAGGCCGGCTCCAGCGCTTGCAGTCCGTACTCGCCGAACTGCACGTCGGTGCCGCCCCTTGCCTGTCCCCGCATCCGGCCCCGGTGGGGCTTGCGGTATTTGAGCTTTTTGGGTACCAGCATCGGCTATCTCCCGATCTCGTCTTCCTGGACGCCGTGGTTGATCCAGACCTTCACGCCGATCTGGCCCATCTGCGTCTTTGCCTCCCGGAAACCATAATCTATGTTGGCGTCCAGGGTATGAAGCGGCACGCTACCATCGGAGATGGTCTCCTCGCGCCCCATCTCGATGCCGCCGAGCCGCCCGCCACAGCGTATGCGGGCTCCCTTGGCCCCACTACGCATCGCGCTCGTCAAGGCCCGCTTCATCGTCCGCCGGAACGCGGCCCGGCCCACGAGCTGCTCGGCGATGGACTCGGCCACCAGAGCGGCATTCAGCTCCGGGCGCGAAACCTCGCGCACGTTTACCTGCACCTTCTTCTTCGTGATGCGCTCCAACTCGCCGCGCAGCTCGTCAACCTCCGAGCCGCCCTTCCCGATCACGATTCCGGGCCTGGCGGTGTGGATATCCACGGCCACCTCGCCCTGTTCGGCGGCTTTCTTGATCTCGATCTTGGCGATGCCGGCCCGAGCCAGCTTCTTCTCGATGTGGTCCCGGATCTTGAGGTCCTCGCCGAGAAGCTCGGCGAAGTCCCTATCCGAATACCAACTACTCTTGAAATCTACTTTCTCGCCCTTGCGCTTGACGCCGAGGCGGAAGCCCTCCGGGTGTATTTTCTGGCCCATCTATTCCTCCTCGTTTCCGGGCGTGTCCACAGAGTTGCCGACCAGCACGCCAGCCGGGGCGCCGAGCACGACGCTGATGTGGCTGGTGCGTTTGCGAATCATGGTCGCCCGTCCCATCGCGCGAGCGCGATAGCGTTTTATGGTCGGGCCTTCGTCAACCCGTATCTCCCGCACGAACAACTCGTCGGGGTCGGCGTCATCGTTGTGCTCGGCATTCGACGCGGCGCTGTTCACCACGTCGCCGACGATCTTGGCTGCCCGCTTGTTGGTGAACGCCAGCACGGAGACGGCCTCCGGCACGCTCTTGCCCCGGACAGCGTCGGCCACGAGCCGCGCCTTGCGCGGGGCGATGCGAACGTATCTGGCTACGGCCTTCATCGGCGCCTCGCGGTTCGGTCGTCCTTGCGGTGCGTCCTGAAGGTTCGAGTCGGGGCGAACTCGCCGAGCTTGTGGCCGACCATGCTCTCCGTGCAGAACACGGGGACGTGTTTGCGTCCATCGTGTACGGCCACGGTATGGCCGACGAACTCCGGGTAGATCACGCTCGCTCGGCTCCAGGTCTTGAGCATCCGCTTCTCGTTGTTCTCGTTCATGCGCCGAATGCGCTCCATCAGGCGCTCCTCGACGAACGGCTCTTTCTTTGACGAGCGGGTCATCTAGCGCCTCCTTCCTTTTCTGCGACGGCGCACGATCATGGCGTCCGACCGCTTGTGCTTTTTCCTTGTGGGGGAACCCTGGGTGATCTTGCCCCACGGTGTCACCGGCGCCCGCCCCGACGTGGACTTGCCCTCGCCACCACCATGCGGATGGTCCACCGGGTTCATAACGGTCCCACGCACCGTCGGCCTGATGCCGAGATGACGCTTCCGACCAGCCTTGCCCCACCGGACGTTCTGATGCGACTGATTACCAACGACGCCGACTGTAGCCCGGCACGCGGAGCGCACCCTGCGGCGCTCTCCGCTCGGGAGCCGGAGCGTCGCGTAGCTACCCTCTCGGGCGACGAGCTGCGCGCTGGTCCCGGCGCTCCGGGCCATCTGCGCCCCGCGTCCGGGCTCCAGTTCCACGGCATGGACCACGGTGCCGACCGGAATACGGTTCAGCGGCAGGGTATTGCCAACGTCCACCTCGGCCTCGGGGCCGCTCTCGACGAGCGAGCCAACGGGCAGGTTGCGCGGCGCCAGGATGTAGCGCTTCTCGCCGTCGTGGTAGTGAAGCAGCGCGATATTCGCCGAGCGGTTCGGATCGTACTCGATCGTCGCGACCGTCGCTGGCACGCCATCCTTCCGGCGCTTGAAATCTATGAGCCGGTAGCGCCGCTTGTGACCGCCGCCGATGTGGCGGGTCGTGATGCGCCCGTGGTTGTTGCGCCCGCCGTGCTTGTGCAGCTTGGTGACGAGGCTCTTCTCCGGCTTCTCTCTCGTCACCGAGTCCCGCGTCAGGACCGAGGAGTTCCTCCGGCCCGCGCTCGTCGGCTTGTAGCGTCTCGCAGGCATCCTAGACCCCCTCGAACAGTTCGATGCGGTCGCCCTCGGCCAGCTTCACGACAGCCTTCTTCCACGAGGAAGTCCGTCCCCGCGTCAGGCCCTGTCGCTTCGGCTTGCTCTTGACGTTGGACGTGTTTACCCTCGACACGCTCACGTCGAAGGCGTCCTGGACGGCGTTTTTGATCTGGTTTTTATTCGCCCGCCGGTCTACGTGGAACGTGTACTGTCCCTCGACCTCCACGAGCCCGTAGCTCTTCTCCGAGATGACCGGACGGATGATGATCTGATGCGGGTCCATCTAGCTTCCCTCCCCGGAGAGCCTCGCATATGCAGCCCGCGAAAACACGACCTCTCTCGCCCGCAGCAACTCATAAACCCCGTACTGATGAGGCTTTGTCACCGTGACCTTTGGCAAGTTCCTGAAGGAGAGCGCCGCGTTCCGGTCGTCGTCTGTCAGCACGATCAGGACCGGCCCCGCGACCTCCATGTCCCCGAGCAGCTTCTTCGCCTGCTTCGTGGATGGCTCATCGAACGAGAGCGAGTCGAGCACGTACAACTCACCATCGGCGGCTTTCGTCGAGAGCGCGCCATCGAAGGCCGCTTTGGCCTCCTTGCGGTTGATGCGCTTGCCGAAGCGCGCTGGCTTGGGCTTCGGCCCGCCCCAGACCCCACCACCGACCCGCACCGGGGACTTCACGTCGCCCGCTCTGGCACGGCCCGTTCCCTTCTGACGATATAGTTTCGCACCGGAACCCCGGATCTCGTTGCGGCCCTTGGT